>JAYWGE010000246.1:0-10684 GCA_043778455.1 bacterium | reverse complement strand
TTTGAGATCTGAGATTTTTTGGGCTATATTATCAATCATTTGTGGTAAACAAATCTGACCACGGTGAGGCATCGGAGCTAAAAACGGCAAATCTGTCTCCAGTACAAAACTTTCTAGCGGGCAAATTTTTATAGCTTCTTGGACACCAATAGCTGATTTAAAAGTGCTTACTCCACCAAATGCCACCAAACCACCAAGTTTGAGAATTCCAACAAGCTCACTAACTCCACCTGTAAAACAGTGTATCAAAAACTTATTGTGAATCTGTGGATACCGACCCAATATCTCCAAAACATCCTCAAAAGCCTCTCGGCAGTGAATCATAATTGGCAAATTGAGACTAATAGCAAGGATAATTTGACTTTCAAATAGCTTTTTTTGAGTAGAAATCAAATGGATATCTTGGGTGTAATGATAGTCTAAGCCAATTTCACCAATGCCGATTATTTTATGGGGAATATTGTATTTTTGGATTTGAAGTTGTTGCGCTGCCAAATAATCTTCCAGATCAAAGTCATTGTTGACAATTTCGGGGTGAGACCCTAGAAAATATTTAACCTTGTGGATACTCTGAAAAAGCTCATAGACTTCAAGGAAATTACTAGTAGAAACTGTTGATTGCAATGCAAATTGGTGATTTTGTAATAACTTAGAAATACTATCAATTTCAGTTAAATTATCGTTAGAATTATCGCCAAGTTTTAGTTTGGCAAGTAACATTTCCAAATGACAATGAGTATCGTGGTAGCTTAGGGGTTTTCCTAAAATTTGATTTGAGATTTGACTTGACTCCATAGTAAGAATTATAAACAAATATCTTGTTATTGGCAAGTTTGGGTAAGGCAAAGGGTAGGTAAAAACTAATTTGACAAAATAAAAAAACTGTGTTATGATTAAAACATGAAAAACAAAATCTACGCTATTCTCACCACTTGTCTCATTTTGGCAACATTGATTGCTACTAATCTTCACACCCCAAAAACCTTGGCTCAAAATACTGATAACATTATTACTAACTGTCAAAACGATCAGTTCACTCAAATAGGAGAAACAGGTCAATATATGCTTAATAAAACCTATGAAGGTTGGGCATTTTTTGTCGTCGATACTATAGGATACCAAAGTTGTGAAGAAGCCTTTAGAGACATAGATAATCACTATGTGTGCAACTATAAAACAGGAAATTGTGTTACCAATAATAGTTTGGTAGTCAGAATACCATTTGACCCAACAACAAAATTTGTATTAAGAGTAAAAATTACAAAATATAAACCAAGTCCAACAGTTGGTACTCAAGATGAAGTTAAAAATGAATCTCAAACCCCGACTATTGATCCAGTTATTAAAAATAGCAATGACAATGTCTTGCACAATTGTTCCAGCGATCAAGATAACAGTATGTTTGTAGAAATAGGAAACACAGGTCAATATATTGTAACACAACTTTACAGTCAAAATGGTCTTTTTGTAGTTTATGATACTTTTGGGTATTCCGATTGTAACTCTGCTATTACAGATTATAATAGTTCTTTTTCTTGTTATCCAGATAAAGGTTATTGTTATAGATATGAAGATCTTGAAAAAGCATCCAAAGACAGTACTTATGGACCAGTTAAAATACCATTTGATAGGACAACTGGCGTAAGTAGCAGAAATAATTTGAAACAAAATGTAGAAACACAAAATAACACTGAGTATAAAGACCAAACTCAACTTTTACCAAATTATTTTGAGGAATATGAATCTAACCAAGCTATGTTTTTAGAATCAAACGAATTGACAGCACAGGAATCATCATCGATTGACGAAATTGACAAAAATTAGGTAATGGTAAAATTAAAATTTCTTCTTGCACTAAGCGGGGAGTTTTTTTATTTTCAACATTTGACAATATCCAATATCCAATGTATAGTTATAATATGAACGATTTAATAAATACATCTCAAAACAACTCCACTTTTTTTTATAGACTAGGACATTGTTCCGAGCTATCAGTCGCTGAATATTTTTCTCTTACAGGTGATCAAATTGGTAATGACAACTCACCCAAATACAATCCGCAATGGCTAATGAGCAACACTAAGCTGAATGTTAACCTCAGCGGTTCCCTTATTTTTGGTTGTGAGGTGGTTGGTGAAGCCCAATATTTTGAAAAAGATAAGCTCCGACTGGCTCTTGCTACCCATTTGGAATTTAATAACTACAAAAAAGTAGGCTTGTATATTCCTATTTTTGAAAAAGGAGACCTTTTTAGTCTTGCCAAGAAATTTTGTAACCGCGTTAATATCATAGACAAACTACCCAATTTTGGCTTTTGGAAACAGACTAACAACTGGATTATCTCTGTCCGATTTGGTAATAAAATCTATCTTTGCAAGATATTGTCGTATTCCGACCAAGAATTTTGGAGTAATTTGGATCAAAATCTACCAAGAACCGATATGTCTCGCGGCGTAATCAATCTCAAATTGGCACGATCAATGCTCAATCTTACCACCAAGACAAACAAAAAAACTACAATTTGGGACAACTTTGCAGGTCAAGGTCGGGTATTGGTTGCTGGTATGGATCTCAAAAATCAGTTTTTGGCAACGGATATTGATGCTACGGTGATTAGTCAGCTCAATGATAATCTCAAATTTGCAACTAGTTTTTGGGAACGAACCAACTATAATAAACAAAAAACCGAAAATATCGCTGAGCTAACCCTCAATAAACCCCAAGATGCTACCAAAGTTTTGCGAAACGAAAATCTTGATAATCTTGATATGTCAACCAACAGCTTGGCAATTGTAACCGAAGGCTACCTCGGAACTAATTTTAAGAGTGAACCGACAAAAATTCAAATGTTAGAAGTGGTCAATAGTATCAACGAAATGTGGATTAATGTTATTAAAGCTAACCAAGATACCAAAGTTAGTGAAATTATTGGTTGTGTGCCGTTTTACCCTAAAGTCAATTTTGTGCCCAAATATACTTTTTGGAATACTGAGCCAAGCTGGAAATTGGTTGCTCTCACACCCGAAAATGACACAGTTTTGTATAGTAGAGAAAATAGTAATGTAGGTCATTTGGTCTTTAAGATGATTAAACTGTAAAATTTCAAAACCTCACCTAACCTCTCCTACAAGAGAGAGGCAAACTTACCATCACCTCTTAAATAGGAGGAATATAACCCCATTGCGTTGCAACAGATCCTTAGTAAGGGGCAAACTTTAGTTTAAACTTGACTAGTTACAAAAAGTGAGTTATAATTATTGTACGGATAAAATAAAAACTAATTTTTAAAAACACCAAACAAAAAACACCTATATGTTCTTCAAAAAAAACTGTAAAAATAAATGTAAACTAGACATCAACAAACTAAATCCATTTGCCAAGCACCACCAAAAAAAATCTATCAAAAAAGTAGTTGTATTTTCTACAATTTCAGGAGTAGTGTCAGCTTTGGCTACTCGGTTTTTTTCTAAGGAAGAGAATCGCGAAATGGTCGGTAAACACACCAAAAACATTGGCTCCAAAGTCCAAAATATTGCCAGTGATGTTAGCACCAAAACTAATAGTTTTACCAGTAAGCTTCGTACCAGCCTAAAAGAAATGGTAGACAAAAGTCGGGATGCCAAAAACACTGTAGTTGAAAAAGCCGTAGAAAAAGCAGAAAAAATCAAGGACACTATCAAAGAAGAAGTCTCTGAGGTTATGGATAAAATTAAACCTTCTAAAGAAGACAAAGAAAAAATAATTGATGTGGTAGAAAATGTAGCTGACAAAACTGAAGAAAAAATTAAAGAAACTATTAAAGACATTCCAACTCGGTAATCTTTAAAAAAGTATAAACTGTAATTCATAATATGCTCATAATCCACAACCACAAACTAAATTTCCAAAAATTTTATAATGCTGAAAGTTTTGAAACAGAAGAATAAACACCCTTTCGCTCTTAATCTGAAGGCTATCATAGATATGGTGATCTAATAAATCTTCAAGAGGGTAAATAGGGGGGGGGTTAGGTAAATTAGAAACACTACTCACAACATCTGCTCAAGAACTAGGTGAAAAAAAATTTAGCCCTAATGACTCTCAAAGTCCAAAACAACAGCTAGAAAACTTTTTATCCCAAAAGTCTAACGGAGTATTTAGAAGAGTTTATGAATCTTTGGATGGTCAAAATGAACTTGGTATACCTGAAGGCACAGAGTTTACTATTGGTGGAAATACTAAAAATGGATACTTTGTACAAGCCCATTTTAAAAGTGAAGATAGTACAGGAGGTATGCATAGAATAGAAAATGTTAGATTAATACCAAATTTAACCGAAGCTCAAATTTTGGAAATAATTGCTAACTCTAAAAATCCAACGCCAAAAACTTCAGCTTTAAAAAAATCCACTAACGAAAAATGTTAACCCCGTTGCGTTGCAACAGCCCCTTAATAAAGGGGCAAAATTTTAAATTAAAATTCCTGTTTTTGGAAAATAAACTTGACAAAAATAAATAAATATGTCATTATTAATAAGTCTGTTGTATTTGCAAATAATAACTGTAAACACCATAAACATAACCTTTAATTTGCGAGATTGGCTCAGTGGTAGAGCATCTCATTGACGTTGAGAGGGTCGGGGGTTCGAATCCCTCATCTCGCACCATTATTTAGTTTTTACTCATAATTTCTAATTACAAATGTTGTCATATAGGCACTTTTTTATTGAACATTATTGACCAAAATACTTCAAATAATCACATTTAATTTTGTATTTTTTTACATAGCTTTTCCGCACTATTTCCGACATTTTTTTATCAGCTATTTCGTTGTTAGCACACTTCTTTTAATAACAAGAAGCACAGAGCATATAAACTCAAATATAAGTAGGTTATCAAAAACTATTTTATGACAGATTGGGTTTAGAATTTTGGCAATTGACAATCAGAATAGCCGTTGTAGTAGCTAATCAAACAGCTTACTGCAATACTAATTGACTGAGATAAATTAAAACTAGATCAGACTAGATCTTAGAATGCAAAATTAAAACACCCAATTAATCATACTGAATTATCTGTAATAATTTATTTTATTTACAAAATTCTCAAACAATACTTTTTTATAACCTATACCTATTTATATTTATGCGTGAACGATCCAATAGTAACAGCAGTAGCAGACAAAATTTTGATTCATTTGTAATCAACTTTGGCAATGATGACCGAAGACCAAGCCGAGGTGGAGATAGAGGTGGTAGTTCCAGTTTTGGAGGACGATCATCCAGTTCTTCTAGTTCTTCCAACAAGTTTGCACGACAAGATGGAGGACGATCTTCTTTTGGTGGCGACCGAGATGGTGGCAGAGGAGACAGAGGTAGTTTTGGTGGTGGAAGCCGATTTGGAGGTAGAGGTGGAAGCCGTGGAGGACGAGGACGACAAGAAATCAAACACTCACTTTACATCAAAAAAGCTAAAGATTCCGAGGTTCAAATCTACGAATCTAAGCATACTTTTAATGATTTTGACATTCACCCTGTCCTCAAAGAAAGAATTGCAGCCCGTGGCTATATCACTCCAACTGCCATCCAAGATCAAGCTATTCCATTGGTAATTGAAGGTCGCGATGTACTAGGACTTGCTAATACAGGCACTGGTAAAACTGCCGCTTTCTTGATTCCAATCATTGACAAAATCCTCAAAACCCGAAACAACGACAAAGGTCTTCCTGAGCGAGAACTAATCAAAACCTCTGACACTCCAAGCAAATTTGCAAGACGAAGCCCAGAAGAAGGAGGATTCCGTGGTAACCGAAGAGGATCAGACCGAGATAACCGACCTGAATTCAAATACCTGATTGAAAACGAGCCAAAATACCTTATCGTAGTTCCTACCCGAGAATTGGCTACCCAAATTGAAGATGAGTTGGTGGCTTTCGCTCCTGATTTGAGAATTTTCTCAGCTGTTTGCGTTGGTGGTACTAACATGCAACGACAAATTTCAAGACTTGATAAGATCTGCCAAGTAGTTATCGGAACTCCCGGACGACTGTTGGATTTGATTGAACGAGGCAACCTTGACCTTGCCAAATTCTCAGGTATTGTTCTTGATGAAGTAGACCGAATGATGGACATGGGCTTTATTGATGATGTTACAACTATTGTCAACAAACTCCCTGATCACAAACATTCTTTGTTCTTCTCCGCCACCATGGAGCCAAGGCTAAAACCAATCTGTGAAAAATTATTGCGAGACCCTATTACTGTTTCTGTAATCCAAGGTAAAACTAGTGATTATGTAGACCAAGATATTGTCAGAGTAGACCGAGGCGAATCCAAAGTTGAAAAACTTGTTGAAATCCTAAACCGAGACGAGGTTGACAAAGTTCTTATTTTTTGCGAAAGAAAGTGCGATGTAGATGACCTTGAAAGAGAAATTGACAGGCGAGGTATGGATGTTGAGTCTATTCACGGCGACAAAAATCAACGAACCCGAGATATTGCTATCAGACGATTCAAAAACAACGAAGTCAAAATTCTCATTGCTACCGATGTAGCTGCCCGAGGTCTTGATATTCCACTTGTTACCCATGTAATCAACTACGATGAACCAGAAAATTACGACTCTTACACTCACCGTATTGGACGAGCTGGACGAGCTGGAAACAAAGGTTGGGCGTTGACATTTGTAAGATAAATTAACACTGCCCCCGTCAACACTGACACCCCCTAAATAGGGGGAATTTCTAAAAGTTAAAAACTGTATATCTCCCAAACTATGTCATTCTAAAAATAACAACTGTCATCCTAAACTGGTTTCAGGATCTAAAGCCCCAAATAGAAACTATATTTTTCTTTTGAAACACCAAAAAATCCCCAGTCCCGTCGTCAAGAGGAGGCTAATCTTCAGATTATCAGTGCTAAAGTTTAGTTTATCTTTCTATTTAAAGTATTAGATCCTGAAACAAGTTCAGGATGACGGTTAGTATACTTTGTGAGATCTTTCACTTTGCTCAAGATGACAGTTGTTATACCAATGCCACTTTCAACTTGCACTAATCACTTTTCACTAAATATTACTATGACTTTACAATCCTTACTTGGCAAAAACTACAAATGGTATTATATCATAAAATTTGCTATACTCACCGAATCAGGAGACAAACTTGGTTTTTTTGTGAGATATTTTTCGGCTATACTGATTGTGCTGTGCAATAACTATGTATGGTATCTATCGGGAGCTAGTAGCTCGGTTTTTACTTATTTGCTCATTGGTCGGATTTATTTTGAGTTACTTTCCAACAATTATTATTACCGTTTATCCAACTTGGTGTTTACGGGTAAGATCAATAAAATCCTCTATCCAACTACTTTTTGGTTGTCCCAGCTGTTGGAAGCTATTGGCACACGAATTACCAAGAACGGTCTGAGCTTGGGTGGAACCTTGATTGGAGTTATGATTTGTGCATTTACGTTTGCCAAAATAGATCTGCCCAACATTCCAAATTTGCTCTTACTTATATTTATGGTGCCTATAACTTTTGTGATACAGCAGTTTTTGGGTAAAATTCTTGGTAGTTTGTCTTTTTGGATCAAGAATTATGCTGATTTTGACAATATTCAGCTATCTTACAATCAGGTTACGGCCGTTATGGCGGGATTAATTATTCCACTGGACAAAATGCCAATTGGCTTAAATAAAATATTACCTTACTTGCCGACCTCTTTTTATCTCCATCACCCGATGCAAATCTATCTTGGCAAATACTCAACCATAGAAATCATTCAAACTTTTGGTGGTGGAATAGCCTGGTGCTTAGCTCTGTTTATTTTAGCTAGAATTGTATTCAAAATTGGTCTTAAAAGAAACGAAGCTGTAGGGTTGTAGAGCAATAAAACCTAATTTAGTTAACACTAAAACTCACTGTCATCATATAACAATTTCTAAATTACTTTACTTGACATAAAATCTTTACTTTTGTATAATTAAAGTATGACCAATAACACTAAATTACTCAAAATTAGCACCAAAAATCAAATCACAATTCCTGTGCGGTGGCTCAAAAATATGGGTTTAAATCAGGGTAATTCTATTCTTTTAGAATATATTGACGGTAAAATTCAACTAATCAACGCTCAGCAAATTAAAACTGATAAGCTCAAAAACTTTAAACCAATTGTATTAAACGATCCAAAAAAAGTTGATTTTTCAAATACTCACAACGACATATACAATTAATCTATGACTAAAAACATACTTTGCGACACTGATTTTCTAATTGCACTTTTGATTCAAAACGATTCTAATCACCTCAAAGCCAGGACAATTTTGGATACTAACTTGGATGCCAATTTTTTGTATTCCAACCTAACCAAATACGAATTAATGACAGTTTTGTCTCGCAAATTGGATCAAAAAACAGCTATAGAATGCTTTGATTTATTTATTAATACTTTTGAAGATGAGTTTCAATTCGATATTTCGTTTGAACCAGAAATTATTCAACTTTACAAACAATCCAGCAATAAAAATCAATCTTTTTTTGATATCTCCTGTCTAATTGTAGCTCAACAAAATAACTACCAGATTGCTTCTTTTGATCAGTTTTATCCCAAAGATATTCTATGTCAACTAAATGATTAGATTACACTTCATTGACAACATACGAATTATATGTCATAATATTAGTATGAATAAAACACTCACACGAACCCAAATTTACATTGACACCGAAGACTTGGAACAAGCCAAAAAATTTGCCAAAAGCCAAAAAATTACTTTATCCCAATTTATTCGTGAAGCTGTAAAAGACAAAGCCAAAACAATAGAATCCCAATGGGTCAAACCCGTAATTATTCCACTCAATTTTGGGACTAACACCCCAACTGACATAGCATCAACTCACAACGATATTTATGACCAATAGAGTTCAAACTGTACTTTGCGACACTGATTTTTTGATTGCTTTACATTTGGAGACTGATTCAACACACCTTAAAGCTAAGGAAATATTTTCTAATTACAGTTATTTTGTAGTTTTAGATATAACTTTTTGGGAGATAGCCACCGTACTTTCAAGAAAACTAAATCAAGATCAAGCAATTTTAACATTAGAGTTTATACAAAAAAACTTTTCAAATGTCATCAAGTTCCAACCAGCTCACGAAGTTCAGGTGTTCCAGTTATACAAATCTTACTCCAAGAAAAACATCTCATTTTTTGATTGTGCTTGTCTAGTATATGCTACACAAAATAACTACCAGATTGCTTCTTTTGATCAGTTTTATCCTAAAGATATTCTATGTCAATAAACCTACCCAAATTACTTGGCAAAAATTACAAATGGTGGTATTTATTTAGGTATTCTTCTAAACAGTACAATCTAAAAATTTCTGGATATTTACTAGGAAGCTGTTCGTTCTTAGTTGATATTTTAACAACTATTTTTGTTTGGCAATATCTCAGCAAATCTAATGAAATTATCACCTATTTTTACATCAGTTTTATTTTGCAAAGATTAGCTTGGAATTCGTATTTGAGCGAAATGTGGAGTTCCATCATAAATGGATCCATAAATTCAAGACTAATGCTCCCAACCAACATTTTTGGTATAACTTTAGTCAAAGAAATAGGTTCAAAAATTTTTGTTAACCTGCTTTCTGCCTCTCTAATTTTCTTGTTATTGCCACTTTATATCAACAATTTAATTTTACCTTCAACAGTTTTTCTACTTTTATTGCCAATTTTTGTAGTAACTGCATTTTTCATTGATTTTGGTATTTGTTTATTACTTTCTTCTGTCGCCTTTGTAACTAATGACGTACAATCTATTGGTAGAATGTTTTTTACAATAGGTGTGATTCTATGTGGTGCTAAGTTTCCTTTTGAAGTTTTCTCTGGATTTTGGTTTCAATTTTTTGTAAATAATCCATATGCTTGGATGAGCTATAGACCTATGCAAATTTATTTGGGTAAATACAACAGTTTTGAAATATTACAAAGTTTAGTTGGCGGAATAGTGTGGTGTTTTATGTTGTTTATTTTAGCTAGAGTTTTATTTAAAATGGGGCTCAAAAAAAATGAAGCTGTTGGGCTATAAACTTGTATTATAAATTTCATTAAACCTCACAAACTTGACATTATCAGTATTAAACCTTATACTTAAAACATAAACACAGTTGCATCTCTTTTTCAATCTTTTCAATTATGCCCCTACTCATCGCCAACAATATCGCCAAAACTTTCCTTGTCCACAAAAAAGACGACTTATTCAAAACCACCACCAAAGAAGTCCACGCCATCAAGGATTTTAGCCTAACGATAGAAGAGCCAATGATTATTGGACTAATCGGGCCTAATGGAGCGGGTAAAACTACTTTTATCAAACATTGTTTGGGCCTTGTAGAAAAGTCTGCAGGAGAGCTAGAAGTTTTGGGTTTTGATCCATATACAGGAGAACCACTTAGTGAGGAAAATCAAACTAAATATCCAAGTCAAAATAACTGGTTTGGTCGGCTCAATCGGTTTTTGGGAGGAAATTACAACAAGGCGCCGTTCCTCAAGCAAATTGGCCTTATTTCTGGGCAAAAACAAAATCTTGATCCTAATCTTTCTGCTTTGGATAGTTTGAGATTGTCAGGTTATTTGTACGATATGACCACCGATCAGATAGAAAGTAGAATCAAAGAATTGGTTGGCAAGTTTAAGAT
>JAYWGE010000245.1:0-3491 GCA_043778455.1 bacterium | reverse complement strand
AAACATTACACTCTAACACAGCTTGTTCTAGTTGCTGTTCATCCATCTTGGACAATTCACTTTCGCTATAGGCAATTTGGCAGTTGTTGTCTACAATATTAGCTTGTTTGGCAATAGACAACGCAGTGGATTTGTGGTCGCCTGTCATCATAATCACCCTACTGCCAGAGTTGAGACATTTGGTAACGGCTAGGGGAACTTCGGGTCTAATTGGATCCAAAAGACAAACACAACCAACCCAAGTTAGATTTTCAAAATCCTCTTCATAAACTTCATTTTTGTCAAAATCTTTGTAGGCAACAGCAAGAACTCGGACACCACCTTGGCTTAAGTTTTCAATTTTGGCTGACCACACACTTTTATCAACCTCACAACACCTATCCAAAACTTGTTCGGCAGCACCAACGACAAACATTTCATATTGGCTGGAGTTTTTATCAAAGTTTTCTTGATCTGTTTTTTGAACTACCGTGGCGCGCATTTTGAGGTTGGAGTTGAAAGCAAAATCGTCTGTGATATTGTATTTATGAATTAAATTTTCTTTGCTCAATCCAACTTTTTGTCCCAAAACATACAGCCCCGCCTCAGTTGGATCGCCAATTATTTCTACAGTTCCATCTACAGTTTCTACTTTAGCTTTGTTGCAAATGGTGGCTATTTCTAGTAGTTTTTGAGTGGTATTAGTTGTGGTATACTCAGCCGTTTTAGTTTTGACAGACTCGGTTAAAGATCCCTCAAAACTCCAACCTTCACCTGATACTTTGGTGTTTTGGTCGGTGGTTACAATTTGATTGACTGTCATTGTGTTTTGGGTCAAAGTGCCTGTTTTATCGGTGGCAATTACATTGACTGCACCAATGGTTTGGGCACTGTAGAGCTTTCGGATAATGGCATTTTCTTTGGACATATTGTTGGCACCAATTGCCAAGACCAGCGTCAAAATAGCAGGTAAACCTTCAGGGATTCCCGAGACTAGTGAGCTGATAGCAAAAATCAAATTATCTTGAATACTTTTACCCAGTAACATTCCAACAATAAAATTAACAACCGAAAACCCTAGGGCGATCAATGAGATTTGCTTGGCTAGTTGACCCACTTTTTTGGTAAATTCACTTTCGGTGGTAATATTTTGTACAGAGGTGGCAATACCGCCAACAACAGTGTGGTCGCCTGTGTTTATGACAATGCCAAATGCAGATCCTGAGGCTACAAAAGTACCTGACCAGACTATATTTTTGCGATCCCCCAAGTCACTGTTTTCACTAATTATCTCCAAGTTTTTGGCAATAGCATAGCTTTCACCTGTCAAACTAGCTTCGTTGGTAGAAAAGTTTTTGAGCTTGAACAATCTCGCATCAGCACAAACAGCATCACCTTCTTCTAATATCAAAATATCCCCAATAACCACATCTGCACTGGCAATTTGGACAACATTATTGTCTCTGAGTACCCGAGCAGTTGGCACAATCATACTACCAAGAGATTTGACTGATTCGGCAGCTTTTATCTCTTGCACAAACGATACTATGGCGTTGACCAGCGTTACGATAAAAATAACAGTAGCATCAATAATTTTGCCAAGCCCAAGTGAGACGAGTGAGACTGCCAAAAGAATGTAAACCAAAGGGTTGTTGAACTGTTCCAAAAATACTAAAATGGCAGGAGTTGATTGTTTTTTGGTTAGCTGGTTGTAGCCATATCCATCTAGTCTGTTGGTAATCTCGTCAATACGCAGACCTTCAAGGTTAGAATTGGTCTCCAAGAGAGTTTTGTCAACGGAATAACTTTGATAAGGTAGCTTTTTTTGGGTGATTAGGGTTGGGTTAGTGGACATAACGGGCTTTTAGAATTAGTTTAATTGTAATTTCTAGTTTGAAAAAATGTTATTTGATACCGATTGTTACGGAATTACCCTGTTTGTATTCGGTGATTATAGCGTTTGGGTTTGAGTCTAGTGCAAATTTGACTTGCGGAATTTTGGCAATTTCATATTGCGTGGCAAATGGTGAGGTGTAGATATAGGTATAATCATTATTGTTATAAATATCTTTTGGTATATTTAAAATTATTTTGGCTTGACAGTCTTTTAGCTCATCTTTATCACCAATTTTTACAACATTATTATTTTGAATTGCGTAGTAATATTTGGCAAGTCCTTCGTTTCCACTTGCTTTGGATGTAATATCGTAGCCGTCACATTTGTATTCTAGTTTATGTGGTGAGCTAAACAGTGAGACAAATAGATTTAAGGCAGACAAACCTACAAATCCCAAAATACTAGCAATTATCAAGACAATAGGCACAACAAATTTAATCATAAAATGAGCTTGACCAACATTTCTCCAAAAGCTAATTGCCCCATAAATCAGAAATCCAAAATACCAGATTCCAAACAGCCAAAGAATAACTATGTGGTACAAATTTGGTTGATAGTAAAATATCAAATTATTAGAGATAGCTTCATTAAAAAACAAAGTTGCCATTGGATAGATTCCAGCAATTATTAGGACTAGGAAGAGTTTGAGCAGGTGTTTCATAGACAATACAAATATTAGCTAAGTTTATAGAGATTTACAATAACTGTCATCTTGAGCAAGGCGAAAGATCCTCTTAAGTATCATAATAATTAGATTTGATAGCTGTACAGTTTGGAGTTGGTTTAGTGTTTTATGGAGGGGTAAACCCTCCGCTACGAGGTGGTAAACTTTAAAATTTACTTTTACTTGACGACAATATTAATGATTTTGGCTGGTACATAAATAAATTTAACCAAGGTTTTGTTTTCTATCCATTTTTGGACAAAGTCTAAATTCATAGCCAGTTCTTGGGCTTGATCCATCGGTAGATCTTTGTTTATTTCTACACTTCCACGGACTTTGCCGTTGACTTGGACACCAATAATTAGCTGGTCGGTAACAATTTTGTTTTCATCAAATGTTGGGAAAGGCAGAGTGTGAATTGAAATCTTTACTCCCTCGCTTGTACCCCCGTCAACTTGCTCTTGCCATAAAGTCTCGGTGATATATGGAGCAAATGGTGCCAGAACTTGGAGATAAGTCAAAAATTGTTCTTGGGTCAAACCATCTCCATCGTCCACAATATTGACAAATTTCATAAACTCGGCAACGGCAGTGTTAAAACTGTAATTGACTATGTCTTCACCAATTTTTTTGATTAGTTTGTGGAGGGCAATTTCTACTTTTGAGTTGTTTTTTGCTCTCTCGCCTGTAGGAGAGGGTTGGGGTGAGGTGGCAATTATTTTGTCTTGCAAATTCCAAACACGGTCTAGGAATCGTCGTGTGCCTTTGAGAGAACTGGTACTCCAAGGTTTGGATTGCTCAAATGGACCCATAAACATAACATATAATCTAAGTGCGTCTGCTCCAAATTCCTCTACAACATCCATTGGATTAATAACATTGCCCCAGCGTTTGGACATTTTGCGATTGTCAGATCCAAGAATAATACCAGGGTGGGTAACTTTCGTGAAT
>JAYWGE010000244.1:0-3518 GCA_043778455.1 bacterium | reverse complement strand
CAAAGAATTTTTTTGAGAGGTTTTATGAACCAATGGGTTGGACAAGACGCGAAGCCAGAACCAAACCAGATATTGCAAACTTGCTTCTTGACATTGGTTACAGTTTTCTGTTTCATTTTATTGATGCTATTATTACCGTTTATGGTTTTGATCCGTATTATGGGGTTTATCACAAGCCTTTTTACCAGCGAAAATCTTTGATCTGTGATCTTGTAGAGCCATTTCGGTGTATTGTAGATCGCCAATTGCTCAAAAGCTACAACCTTGGACAAATCCGAGAAAGTGATTTTTATGTCAAAAAAGCTACAGGTCAATGGAATATTAGGGCAGATCAAGTGGGTAAATACTGCCAAATTTTTAGCCAAGCAATTATGGATTATAAACAAGAGATTTTTAATTATTTGGTATTATACCATTTGGCATTTGAGAATGAAACTAAATATTTATTACCAGAATTTAAGATGAAAAGATAAGTGCTATGATTATTTTTATTTCATATGACATCACCAACAACAAACTCCGAACTGATTTTTCCAAAACCTTGGAGCAATATGGCTTTAGGGTACAGTTATCTATGTTTATGTTTAGAAACTGTGAAAAGTATATCAACAAACTTACCAATATAATCAATTTAGATTTTGCCAAAAAAATTGAGGCAACTGACAGTATTTACATAATCAAAATGACCGACCTAGATAGCCAAAAAAACATAACAAGACTTGGTTATGCCAAAAATGAGACCAAAGATATAGTTTGGATGGATTAGATAAATAACAGAATAACAGTTTAAATATTTTATATACCCAAACCTATATTAACTTTTACAAACTGGCACACAAAATTGCTTTGAACGAAAGAATTTATTGCTTATTGCCCCCATCAACAAAACTTAAATTATCCTACAAATAAGCCAAAAGTAGCATTCTAGACACTTACTATACACTCCAAATATCTCATTCTCCACATGTTTGCAGAATCTAAAGCTTGTTGTTTTAGTTTAATTTCTATTGTTTTGTATATTATCAAATCTAATTATATACTTTTATTTGAGTATTAGATCTTGAAATAAATTCAGGATGACAGTGAATTTTGAGGTTTCGTTGATGGGGGTTATTGAAAAGTGATTAGTGTAAGTTGGAAGTGGTATTAGTATTAGTATTAGTATTAGCATATGACTAAACCCAATCTAAAATAAACAATATAAAACACTGACAAATCTTGTTAAAATGTCATCTTGAGTAAAGCAAAAGATCTCCTCAAGTGCAGTAATAGTTAGATTTGAGAATTGTACAGTTTGAAGTGAGTTTAGCTATACAACCTATAAAATACCTATAGTCAAAAAATATAATATTAAAAATACTCCTTAAACCAGTGTTTACCTAATACAAATATTAAAACGGTATTTCTTTCTAGTTCAATTTAAATTGACAAAAAACTAGATTTAGAGTTTAATTAAAATATATAAACTATTTACATTCCTAACCAAATTCCTAACCAAATCAAAAACTATGCCAAATAATCCAGCCAATATCCAACCTTTTACTTACAGCTTGGAAACTCTCAGATCTGCAATTTTATTCAACTCTCGCGAAGTTTTGCCTACAGATCCAAATCAGCTAAATGTGGAATTGCAAGTTTTGGTAGATAACGCCAACAAGTCAGGTCAAAAAATCAGACATTATATCGGCTTTGAAATCTCTGGACGAGTACACCTTGGTGGGGGTATTATGACTGCTATCAAAATCAAAAAACTCCAAGAAGCAGGTGTAATTTGCTCTTTATTTTTGGCAGATTTTCACACTTGGATCAACAACAAACTAGATGGTAAGCTAGAAACTATCAGGCGAGTTGCCAATGATTATTTTATTCCGATGATGCTCAAAAACTGCGAAGCTGTTGGCTGTGATACTAAGGCTATCGAAATAATTTTTGCCAAAGATGAATACAAAAAAACTCCAAACGGCAACGATATGTTTACTTGG
Organism: bacterium; assembly: GCA_043778455.1. Classification (GTDB taxonomy): domain Bacteria; phylum Patescibacteriota; class JACMRA01; order JACMRA01; family JACMRA01; genus JAYTWQ01. The sequence continues at coordinate 1,536 of JAYWGE010000244.1, read as the reverse complement.
GACTTGCAGATCGGACGACAGCTAACCCTCTCCCGTGTTCTCAAAAGTATGTCAATTACAGGCAAAACTGCTGGAGAAAATGTCAACTTTGGCAGTCTAAGGTATCCGCCGATGCAGGTCTGTGATGCGTTTTTTATGCAAACTCACCTTGTTCATGCTGGAATGGATCAACGCAAATGCCATGTTTTGATGCGAGAAGTTGCCAGTAAGCTAGATGGTGATTTTGCTCTAAAAATAGGATCGGTCCGAATATCTCCGATTGCTATGCATCACAATCTACTTTTGGGCTTGAGTAAGCCTGTAGATGGAGAAGGGAGCCGAATGCGAGATGAGATAGTTGAGAGTAACAAAATGAGTAAGTCCAAACCTGATACTTGTATTTTTGGAGATGACACTATTGCTGATATTACCCGCAAAATCAAAAAAGCATATTGTCCAATGCCCAATTCTGATACTCAGACCACTCAAGAAATAGTTGAAGAGCAGAAACTAAACCCAATTTTGGACTGGTCAAAAAATATGATTTTGCCAATTTTTGAAAAACTGGCTATTACCACCCGAGAAGGTGTAACCACAGTTTATGACAATTATCAGGACTTGGAAGATGCTTATTGCAAAGGAGATGTCCACCCTGCTGACCTCAAAAATGCTCTAACTCAAAGTCTAATAACCCTACTTGAAAAACCAAGAACTTGGGCAGAGCAAAACCAAGAAGCTATTGAGTACATTCAAAGTTTGAATAAAAAGTAAAAATTTAAAATATCATAATTTAAGACCCTCACCCAACCCCTCCCAAGGGCAAGGAGACAAATCTCATCTCAAATTATACAATTTTCTCAAGAAGATTAAAACTTATTCCAAATTTTTTACCAAAAGCTGAGATATGTCGTTTATAAGAAGTGTCATCTTGAGTAAGACAAAAAACCCTATCAACCAATTAGTTATCTTGGAAAGATGAGTTGGTCTTTCTACCTACCAAGCACTACTTCATTTGCTATAGCCTCTCTGTGAGAACTTTTGTCAGAATAGCCAAAATCTACAAAAAACCCACTAGAAACAGCTACAGTCAACAACACAGAGCCGATGCAAAGCAAAGAGACAAAAACTCTAATTTTAGATTGTCTTTTTTCCCGAGTAATAGCCAAATCAAAGTTAAACTCTGCAGAAACAAATTTTACAGAATCTGTTTGTTTGTTTGATAAACTTTTTAAGGTATTGGTGTAAGTCATAGTTATTTTTATATTTATTTGTGTTTATTTTTATATTTTTTATATTTATCTAGTGCCTTAAGTATACCCTACATTTATTATCTTGACAAATTATGTTTAAAACCCACCAAGAAGAATTAGATTTTTTGACCCAAATGGGTTTTGTTACCAATCCTTTTAACCAGCTTGTCAATAACCTTAATGAAGCTTGGGAGGTATCTCAAAACCTCAACAAAATCCGAGATACACTAAATTATCCTATAGATGGCTTGGTAATCAAACTGGACAACAACGAACTACAAGAAGATATTGGTGTGGTTGGCAAAAC
>JAYWGE010000243.1:0-10923 GCA_043778455.1 bacterium | reverse complement strand
TAGATATTGTTGAGATTATCACTGTTGACCCAAAAATCTTGCATCAGTACATCGTTATTTTTATTGAGTTGGTCGGTGATTTCTTTAGCTTTAGCTTTGTCTTCGCTATATATTACGGGGAAAATATATATTCTTTGCCAGTTTTTTCCTCCGTCGCTAGTCTTAAAAACTGCTTTTTCAGTTTGTATAAACAACACATCTTTACTAGCCTGAAAAATTTTGATAACAGGTAGATTGGTTAGTCCTTCATTGTCATTTTTGCCACTAATTGCCTTGACAGAGTTGATTTTGCTAAAGGTATTTTTGCCAGATTCTTGTTTGATCACCCCCAAGACCATAGCTTTACTAAAAGGGTTGAGGCTACAAGAAGCGGCGGTAGAAAGGATAGACACACAAACAAACAGAACTATTGCAATTCGCTTTAAAACTGGTTTGAATGGTTGTTTTAAAATGGGATTTGTGGTCATATCTTGTAGATTTGTGGTCATATTCTTAATGGTTTATTGTGTGTCTTTGTTATAGGAAATGTCATCTTGAGCAAAGCGAAAGATCTCCTTCTTACTTATAATTAACTGAACCTTAAAGCTCATTGTTACCCTAAACTTGTCTCAGGATCTAATATCTCAAATAGAAGCTCAAATAGAAATTAGACTTAATATTTTACAAATAAATAAAATTAACTGAAACAAACACTTTTTAGATTCTAAAATAAATTCTAAATGACATATTTGGAGTGTATGGTAAATACTTAAACTGTTTCTTTAATTTCTGCCCAAAGTTGCTTGGCTTCATTGAGTTTATCTTCTGATAATTTGAAGCCTATTTGCCAAAATTGAGGTGATTCAATATCCAAATCCAACTTGGCAAGTAAGTTAGCAGGGCTATTACTCCCTCCTGCAGACAAGATTTGTTTGATATAGATTTGTTTTTTGGCTTCATCATTTTTAACTACATCATAAATAGCATTACTGGTCAAAAGTCCACTAGCATAAACATAGTTATAAAACAGATAAGTAAAATGAGCTACGCCCTGCCAAGTATACTGGCAACCTTGAGGGTAAGTAAACACATCGCCAAAAACTTTGGTATAATGTTCACACAGCCACAATTCTCGGATTTGTTCTTTGCTAATTGCTCCTTGGTTTCGGAACATTTTATGAATTTTACTTTCAAAATTGTAGCGACCCACACCACCAATATAGATATTTAGAAACTCTTCTTCCACTTTTTCACACAGCATCTTGAGTTTGAGTTTTTTGTGTTCTAGGGTATCGGTTAGTGAGGAATAAAGCTTTTCAAAAACTACTGTTTCACAGCAAAGTGAGGCAATTTCCGCCATAGACATTGTGTAGTTACAATTGAGTAAAGTCTGGCTTTCGTCCGTCAAAACCGAATGAATTAAATGTCCCATTTCGTGTGCAACCGTGGATACATCACTCATTTTTCCGCGATAATTACACAAAATCACAGGATGAAACTGAGGTGCAAAATTACTCATAAAAGCTCCACCGTATTTGCGAGTTCTGAGCTGGGCATCTAGCCAATTTTTATCAAAAGCCTCGGTAGCAATAGCTCCAAATCGTGAGTCAAATTTGGTAAAGGTTTCAATAATAATAGCCTTGCACTCGTCCCAGCTGTATTCTATATCTGGCAAACCATCAAAACTAATTCCAGCATAGCTGTCGTACCACTGCGGATCAGTGATACCTAAGATTTCATTTTTCATTTTGTAGTAATCCTGCACAAGTCCAACTTTATTTTCAGCTGTTTTGACCAAAGAATCTACAAAAGACTGATTAATTTGGTTGGAAATTAACTTGCTTTCCTCTGCATTTTGGTAGCCCCGTAAACCATCGTTGATTTTTTTATCCATCAAAATATTGTTGTAAGCCACCAAGACATTGTCTTCATTTTCCTCAAAACAGCTACTAATAGCCTCAAAAGCCACAGCTCGGATTTTTGGATCACTACTTTTCATCAAATCCATCAAGGCAGGTAAGTTATAGCTTTTTTTCTCACCATAAATTTCTAATTCTGCTTCAATTTTGGCTTTTTGATCAGTAAAAAACTTACTCCACGCCTCGGCTCCTGTTAGTGATTTTAATGACAGAACTTGCTCCACCTCTTCCGAAAGGATGTATTTGGTGTTATCCATCAAAACCTTGAGATAATAAGCATAGTTGCTCAACTCAGACTGTAAAGCGAGATATTCTAGGTCGGTTCGTTTGCTCAGTTCTACATCAAAAAAAGTAAGTGCATTGGACAAATGAGTGGTTTTTTCGTCTACCACAGACTGTTGCTTGGCAATAATTTCTAGGTTGTCGCCACCCATTTCGTAGACAAGATTCAAATAATACGACGGTTTGTTGATTTGGACAATTAGGGCTTCTACCTCTTCAAAAGCAGTTTTTAGTTCTAAAGCTGACAATATTGCCATTTTTGTCTTGTATTTTGCCTCAAATTGTTGGACTAATTGCTGAGCTTGGGTTAGGTCGGTTTGAATTTTTGGATCGTTATAGCTGTTGTAGTATTGGGTCAGATCCCAAGATGGTAAATTTGGTAAATTCATACTATATTTTGGATAATTTTTATGTTTGTTTAATATAATTGTACCATAAATAGTTTTTTGTGTCAAATTTGGTAAAAGTTAAAAAATAGTAGTGAGGGCTGGTTTTTCTATTGCGCACCTCTGTTTAATAGTCGTTTTTCCAAATAAATTTAACCCTTTTTGAGTCTTATTAAGGATTGTTTGGGGTTATATTCTTCTACTGTAGGAGAGGCTAGGTGAGGTTTTAAAATCACTGGTTATAGCTAAAACTCACTCCAAACCATGCAGTTATCAAATCTAATTATTATGATACTTAAAGGTATTTTTCTCTTTACTCAAGATGGCAGTTACTATAAACCTCTACAACACTTAGTCAATCTTTGTATTATTTAATTTCTTAAAAACATTCTACAATCATCCAATTTTTGGGCGGTATTTCTATTAACATGTTTTGATATTCAGACACATTTTGATCAAAGATATGTTTGGATTTTGTTTGGATTTTGTGGCAGTTGTTATTATAAGTTTTTTGCTCAACATATTGACATTCAAAGGTTTCAATAATGGTTTTTGTATCTTGTCCAAAGTTTATAAAAATATATCTTTTTAAGTTGGTTTTTGTGTCTGTTTTTGCCTCTTGATATTCCCAAATAATAGTTATCAAGTCAGAATATTTAATATTATGTTTAAATGTAATTTGCCCTAGTTTGAAGATATTTTGGTTGGTATATTGCAATAATTTTTCATAGAGATTTTGGATTTTAAGATTGGGAATAGATTGTGTGCTGTCAAGGATTTGAATTGGGTTACGAACGGTTTCGCCTTGCCATTGACCATCATAAAAAAACTGTATTCCACCCAAAAAACACAACAGAACAGCACTAAGCTCTAAAATACTTGGATTTATTGTTGTGATAGATCTTTTTTCATCGTGATTTTCCAAAAAATAAACAGGATTCTTAAATGTTTGTAAATTGTTTTGTAGTTCTTCAAAATTTTGATAGATCAAGGCATCCAAAAACTCTTTGTTGTATACAAAATCAAAACCGCTACGGAGCATCTGTTCTTCCATATCCCAATAAACTTCAGCAATAAAAATAAAATTAGCTTGAGTTTTTTTGATATTAGCAATAGCCTCGTTCCAAAAACTTTGGTAGATTTTAATCTCTCTTTGTAGTAGGTTTGACCAAGTTTTGTTAAATATCTCAGGTTCGATTAGCATAGCCATATCACATCGCACACCATCGCACAAACTAGCTATATATTCCAGTTTTTGAGTCATAAAAACATGTGTTTCTGGTTGGCTATAATCTATTTGAACAGTATCTGACCAGCTACCAAAATTGGGATCTTTGCCATACAAAAACTGAATATAATTATGTTCAAAATAAAATTGTTGATCAAAGTTGGGATTATTGTGAGTGTCGTTTTGCAAAAAAATATTGGGGTTGGTATTCAAAAGTGGACTGGATACACCAAAATGATTGGGTATAAAATCCAAAACTAAACTTATACCAAGATTATTAAGAGTTTGTTTGAGGTTCAAAATATCTTGTTCAATACCAAGCTCAGTGTCTACACAGTAATCGTCAATGGCAAAACATGACCCAACAATTTTTTGAGTAGTTTTTTGACTTTGGGACACTGTATTTAACCCTACATTCTGATAATTTTTTTGACTTAATATCTTTGAATCATTACAAATTTGCCAAATTCCAAGAAGATAGACTATTGTGATATTTTTTTGACTTAAATCTTGCCAAAAACTATTGGGAATATCCACTAATTTGGCTGTAGGTGAAATCTTGAACAGGAAATCCCGAATGTGAATTTGATATAATTTATTCATACTTTTGTAAATTTCTAAAAATTTTAATCACTAGATCTCCCAATCTTCTGGTGGAAATACTTCTCGCGGTTTGCTACCATTGGATGGGCCAACCACTCCTTCTTCTTCCATATTTTGAATAAATTTACGCGCCCGAGGGTAACCGATACCAAGTGCGGTTTGGAGCATAGATGTAGACACCATTCCCTTGGTAAAAGCAATTTCTTTGGCTTTGTTGTACACATCGTCCACCAATTGTTCGTCCATATTGTCGTCTTTGGTTCGCATCCCTGGGACATTGACCTTGACGGTAGGTGGCTGGGTAACCATCGCGTTAAAGTTACTCAAGAAATCGTTATTGCCAACTTGGGTTCGGACATAGTCCACGCATTTTTTGACCTCATCTTCTTCCACAAACGCCCCTTGAAATCTCACAGCTTTCATCGTACTAGGGCTCATCATCATCCCATCGCCTTGACCAAGTAATTTTTCTGCCCCAATTTGATCCAAAATAACCCGAGAATCTATCCCCGAAGCTACCGCAAAAGCAATTCTAGTTGGTACATTTGCTTTGATCAAGCCTGTAACCACTTGCGTGTCAGGTCGCTGGGTACCCAAAACAAGGTGAATCCCAACAGCACGGCTCATCTGAGTCAATCGCACAATTATTGGCTCCACTTCATTTTTGGCAAGCATCATCAAATCTCCTAATTCATCTATGACAAAAACAATATAGGTTAGTTGCCCAATTCCAGGTAATTTGGTGTCAGCTACATATTTATTGTAGTCTACTATATTTCTTTTACCGTGATCTTCCAGTAACCTATATCGCCTTTCCATCTCCAAAACTGACCATTTTAGTGAGTTAATGGCTTTTTCGGCGTCAGTAATTACAGGGGCTAAAAGGTGGGGAATACCGTCATAAAGTTTGAGTTCTACTCGTTTCATATCTACTAAAAGCAATTGTAAATCCTGCGGAGAATACCTATATAATAGACATAAAAGCATGTTATTGATCCAAACCGATTTACCAGAACCTGTAGATCCAGCCACCAACAGATGAGGCATTTTAGCTAGAGAGTAAATTAAATTTTTACCCGAGACATCCAGCCCAATAGCTAACGGCAAGTCTCCCTTAAAATCCTTAAAATCATTTGTTTGAATAAGGCTTTTAAGCCGTACCGTGGCTTTTATTTTGTTGGGAATTTCTATTCCAACTAGACTTTTCCCAGGGATTGGAGCTTCTACACGGACAGAAGATGCGGCCAAAGTATAAGCAAGATTAGATTGCAGACCTTCAATAGTGGATAGCTTGACCCCTGCCACAGGCGACATAGTGTACTGACTGACAGTTGGGCCAACGGTTACATCTTTCATCTCCACATCAATTCCAAAACTTTTGAGAGCATCGGCGATTTTTAGCTTGTTACCGTCCACATCACCAGGATCTACACCATTGACAGTGTCTTTGAGCAGATCAAACGACGGGAAATTCCAAATTATTTTTTCTCCTGTGAGCATTCGTATTTCTCCTTCGGCAGGTTGATTGTCCAAAATATCAGGCTTGATGTCTGCAAAAAATGGCTCAGTACGATTGGTGTTTTGATTTACCTTGGAATGTTCAGGCACAACTTCATCTGTTGTGTTTGGTACCACTCTAGCTCGTGGCTCGGGAATAGTAATATGGAGCGGAACAGGTGTTGGATCTGCTTTTTTGGTATCTTCTACGGGTTTTTTGGAATCAAGATTGTCATTGGTTTGTTTTCGCCAAAATTCGAAAATATCAGGTACAAAATCCCAAATTAAATTTGGCTCGGAAGGTAGTCGTTGGAGTTTGGACACAAAATCGTGAGGTGTCATACTGGAAAACAAAAAAAATCCAAACAGCCACACAAAAAATAAGGCTACAAAACCACCAAAAGATCCAAGTAAACCCGTAATCACAGGATAAAGTAAATAACCAAAAACTCCACCTCCATACTCTATTCCCCCACTATAAGTTGAAATACCAGGGGTTCCGAGTTCCACCCAATTAAACAAATTTAAATAGCCACAAACTGCCCAAATCATTATAATAATTCCCCAAGTTAGTCTTGCATTGATTTCTTCTGCAAAATATTTTCGTCGCTGTACCCTGATCATCATAACCACAGACACAAAGCAAAGAAGAGGTACAAACACTGCTCCACGCCCAAAAGCACTTCGCAAAAACTGACCCACAATAGCTCCAAAAGGACCCGCCCAATTGATTAAAGAGAAATATAGCTCTATACCAAGAGCTGTCATAAACACTATACCAAGAGTAAATTTGGACTGAAGATCTAGCTCAAGACTCGGGATAAGCTTAGTTAAAATCGGAGATATTTTTGGAATTTTTATTTTCATTTGGCTTTTATTCTAGTTTTTATTTAGGTTATATTATAAATTTACACCAAAAACAGTATTTATGTCAACTATATCCTCAAAAAACAATCTTGACAAGATAAAAAATATATGTCAATATTGCAAATGACCCTCTAAAAATCATCAAAAATCTTATTTTAAAAACTAATTTATTACTTATTTTATTATGCAAGAAAGACTATCAACAGGCGAAAGAGTTAAAACAAATCATACAAGATTTGAAACTCAACCAAGTGAATATGAAGCACAATTAATCTCAGAAATGGGGAGTACTTATCCAGCAATTGCTTTTACAGATGATGGTAGAAAACTAGAACAGAAAATTAATAGATACGAAGAAACAATGAGATTAATACCCAATGGTATATTAAGCTCTGAAAGTATCCTTGATGGTAATGAAAAGGGTATTATTGAGGTTTTATTTGAAACAAACTCACTACAGTCAATTAAAGAGTTTTATGTTATTTTACTAAACACTCAAAGCGAAAATTTAAGAGAAGAGGTTAGGTTGAGATTGATTACATCCACTTTAAAATCAGTCTTTATACCCAAACCTTTGTCAACATTCACAAACTTACACACAGAATTACTTTGAAAGTAAGGATTTACTGCTTAGTGAAAAGTAATTAGTGTAAGCTTAGGTGGGGAACAAGCATATAAAAAAATAAGTTTTAGAATATGATCGTTTGTTATACACAATATACTATTGACTTACCCCAAATATTTTTTATTATTATTAAGTAAGTAAATTTCTTAGCTTCAAAGCATTTCTGTGTGTAAGTCTTGGATAGTTATTAGCAAAACGAGTATAGGTAAAATTTAATTGATTTAAATAATCAGTTTGACTGTTTTACTAAATATATGGTATAATATAATTAGCATGGCATCATATCAAATCCCACAATTTTTGGACTCTGGCGACAAAATCTTCCTCGGAATGAATATTCGTCAGTTTGCTTATGCCCTTGTGGGGTTTATGTTGTGTGTACTTATTTTTAATGTTTTATTTCCATCAATAGGCAATTTTTCGTTTGTTCCCGTGGCACCGCTTGGGCTGTTTTTTTTCTATCTATGCCTTGGAAAATACAACGGACGAGATGCAGAGATTTATATTTTTAAGGTAATTATTTTTGCCAGTAAACCACGGTTTATGAAGTACACTCGCGACTATGATTTATCCGAAATTTACACCAAATTATACAACAACACTTACAGTAAAGTTTTGGCTGAACTGGATGGTCGGGTAGCTATTCAAAAATATGTATCCCAAGATCCTCTTGCTACTTTTTCTACTCAAGATTCTGATGTGAAAGCTGAAACCATCAAAAAACTAGGGCGAAACTTAGATCAAAAAATGATTAATGTTGGCAAAACCGTTGTGTCTCAAGAAGTAAAAATTGAAAGACATCGCCAGTTACTAGAAGCCATAAGTAAACAGCGAAATAGAAAGTAGTAAAAAATTAAGCCAAAAATTAAACACTAAAAAACTTCCTAAATAGATTAAGAAGTAAGATCAATAAATTTTTATGTGATTTGTGTTAATGGAGCCGCTTGTCAGAGTCGAACTGACCACCTACGGTTTACAAAACCGTTGCTCTACCAGATGAGCTAAAGCGGCAAAGATAAAAATTGTTTTGGACAACTTACTAAGTATAACACAAAAACATAAATTTTGTCAAGAAATAAAACAAAAATATAATGACAAAAACCTAAAAATAGTGATTAAAATAAGGGCTAAACAGCTATTGTAGAAAATAAATAAAAAACAATTTTACTTAATAATTATCTCAATTTTTTGATATGTCTCAAGACAAAAACTCAACCCTAAACCCAATTCAAATTTACGATAAAAATAAAAACCAAAGTAGAAATATTGAAACTAAGACCAGTACCAAACAAAGGTTTTATAGTAAGCACGGTAATAGTCAATATAACCCCATCAAAAGTGTAAAATTTGCCATTGAAGGGTTAGTTTATGCCTTCAAGCACGAGCCAAATCTATGGATTCAGTTTGTTATTGGCTTATTTTTATTTTTAATCAATATTTATTTTAATCACTCTATTCTTGCCATTGCTAATCTAATTTTTATGGCGATGGTTGGCTCTTTTGAATTAATTAATACAATTATAGAAAATATTTGCGACATGATTGACCCGACCTACAACACCAAAATTAAGGTGATTAAAGATATGGGGGCGGGAGCTGTTTTGTTTGTATCGCTAGTTTGGTTGTTGGTTATTATTTTTAGTGCAGTCCTAATTTTTGATGATGTGAGACAGCTTTTGATATAGTTCATTCCATGAATATTGCACTTTGTTTGTATGTATATTTTGCTCCAATTGTGCCACAAATCTTGGGTCTTTAGTAAGTATCAAAAATCCATTGGCGATATCAATGTAGTCAAAAGGATTGATGTACAAACAGCTATCTTTACCAATTTCTGGCATACTAGACACCCTACTAGTTAGAACAATTTTATTGTGTTGTTGTGCCTCCAAAATAGGAAAACCAAAACCTTCATAAAACGATGGATAAGCCAAAAAAAGACAGTTTTTAAGTAATATATTTTTCTCATTTTCTGTTGGTTCTATTGCCCAAATAATGTTTTGTATTTTGTATTTTTGAATTAGTTTTTGAAGGTCTCTATGGTAATTTTTATCCACAATCGAACCTGCCAAAACCAACTGAGTTGACCAATTGTAGTTTTGATTGAGGTAGTGGTGTGCCAAGACTAGATTTTTCCAATTTTTGCGTTGTTCAAAGCCTGATAATGCCAAAATATAGTTGGGTTTTGGTTTGTTTTGCTGAGTTTTTTGGTTTGTTTCTTGAGTTTTTTGGTTTGTTTCTTGAGTTTTTTGGTGGCTTTCTTTATTTGTTTCAATTTCTCTCAAATTGGGCAGGGCAGGGTAGATAGTTTGAATTTTGGTTTGGCAATTTTGAAAAGTTTGAACCAAATCGTTGGCGGTACAAATGGAGTTAGTAATAATAACTTGACTGGTGTTGATGATTTTTTGGCAATTGTTACGGCTATAAATAATATTTTGGGGAAACTTACTGGTGCCTGTCAAAATAGCATAAATATCATGGAAAACCGTGATTAGTTTGGAGTTATGGTGAATAGGTAAAATGCGTGGCTGAGGACAAATAATAAAATTAAAACAAGGAACCAAATCAGAAAATAAGTTTTTTTTGGTGGCTTTTCTGACTAATATTTCCAGCTCCATAACTTTTGCTTTGAATACAGGTTTAACTCTATTTGTCCAAGTATAATCTGATAAATATTCTTGCATCGTTAGTTGCTCATCAAATAATTTTACAACAAATTCAAACCGATCAACTAGTTTTTGCCAAGCGTTAACTTTGATACCCAGTGCGGTTATGTGAAGGTTGGAATTGGATTTTTCTTTAATTTGGTACAAAGTGTGCAACAACCTTATGGTGTAGGCATTAATTCCTGTAAAATAGGGATAATTGAGACAGCGACAGTCCACCAAAATAGTCATAATTTTGCGATATTTATTTTTATTAATTTAGTTTTTTGGTTTCTATTGTTATAAGGATTGTAATGCTGTAATAATATATGGGAGAATATTTGGATGAGTTGCAAAAAAAACCTTTACACTTTGCCGTATCAACGCGTCCACTGTTTCTGTTGTAACTTTGCTGGTATCATTATTTTTAAACTTTTCTGATGAGATATGCGATATAATTTCTGTTATTACAGTTGCCATGTCCAAGTGAATATTATCAGGATTGTCTATTCCTGCTTCAGCTATTCTTCCAAATACAGTAGTTAAATTGGTTAAAGTTTCGCTCTTCCCTAGTAAATTACAATGGATAAATACTATTATCTGAGATGTTATGCGGTCAATTGTTCTTTGTTCAGATTCTGGCTCAGCTGTTTGCTCAATCTTGTTTGCATATTTTTTTGAAGCTTCCATCCTTGCTAATATTTTTTTTATTTCGTATCCAGATAGATCATCACCATGTGGCAATTTATGGTCATACATATCATCTTCAAAACTTTCACCACAAAAACCTTTCATATACTTGTTCCCCACCTAAGCTTACACTAATTACTTTTCACTAAATAGTAAATCCTTTCGTTCAAAGCAATTCTGTGTGTAAGTTTGTGAATGTTGA
>JAYWGE010000242.1:0-3642 GCA_043778455.1 bacterium | reverse complement strand
TCAAGTTCAACCAGCACAACCAACTCAAGTTCAGTTTCAAGTTCAACCAGCACAACCAACTCAAGTTCAGTTTCAAGTTCAAGTGCCACAACCACAGTTCCAACATTCAATGTAACGGGTAATGTCGGCGGAGTATTCCCAAATATAAATATCACTAACATCAGCCAAATTATTCCAAACAACACCCCTGCCAGTATCACATTTACACGGATCAACGGTACAACTGTTGTTATCACAGGTCAAATCATCAATAATATCTTTGTACCAAACACAGGAAGCGCTATCCCAACAGGAATTATTACCAATGCAAATATCAACTTGGTAATCGTAGTTACAGGCTACAACAACATCAACGGCACAGGTAATTTTACAAACATTCCACCTGCAATCAACCCAAACACCAACCCAACTGAAGTCATAATAATCAACAACAGAAATAATCTCCCAGCAAATAACCCAATTGCTCCCATAGTAAATCCTATAATTAATTTCTTTAACAATATCGTCAATACAATTACCAATAACAACGGTAACTCAAACTCAACTACAACAACCAACACTACCACAACTAGTAGTAACGCTAGGGTAAACTCATCGACATCAAACACAATCGCAAATACAATTAACAACACAGTAGCAACCACACCAACAGTAGCAATAGTCCCTACGACTACAACCACAACAGTAACAACAAATACAATATCAAATACAATATCAAATACAGCTACTAAACCAGCTGAAGAAGTCAAAGTTGTCACAGTAAGATCTGGAGCATTCAATCCTTTTGTAATAGTTTCAATATTAGCTTCAATCCTTGGAATAAGTATAGTTTACTTTAATAGACGAAACCGAAAGCTACACAAAGCTATCAACCAAAAATAATAAAAATAGATAAATAAAAATCATAATTTACCCTTGTAACAAAGGGTTTTTTGATTGATTAAAATTGACAAAGACTACAAAATAATCTATAATTAATCTATATGGAAAATAGTAATCAAACCTCAAATCAAAATAATACATCTAATATGACTGATCAATTTCAAACACATCACCTCAAATATCTTTGGGCATTTGTACCACTAGTTTTGACTCTTATTGGCAATATCTTTGGTGGTTATTTTATCGTTTTAGCCTTTTTGTTTATCTTGGCACTTATTCCCTTAGATTTTTTTCTCAAATCACCTACCAAAACCGAAATTAAAGATACCAAAACCTTGTCTAACAATATCTTACTAGGAGTTGCCTTTATCCAAATTTTAATTACTTTTAGCTTTCTGTCCAATTTTATTTTGGGTAGTAACAATTTTGGTTGGCTAGTGGTGTTGGCAATTATCACCAACGGCTTAGCAATTGGTCTTAGTATCTCTGCTGGGGCACACGAACTGATTCATAGACGAGAACAAAACCTCAAAGACATTGGCACATTTCAACTAGCTTTAGTTGGTTATGGTCATCACACCACCGAGCATATTCAGGGTCATCACCGAAATATTGGCTATAGTTCTGATCCGTCCACTTGTGCCAAAGGAGTAAATTTCTATCAGTTCTTTTGGCATGGACTAACCGCCGAATTTATGGATGCTTGGAAACTGGAAGCCGATCGATTTAACAAAAAAAACCTAAATCCAATGACGATGGACAACCAAGTTTTTAAGTGGTCAGTAGTAAGCTTTGTTGTTGGTCTTTTTGTGCTAGTAAGTACATTTGCCACAGGTCTGATTGCATACTTTTTGGTGTCAATTATCTCTATTGGGTTTCACGCTGGAGTGGTTTATTCTCAGCACTATGGACTAACCCGAGAAGAAGGATCTAGGGTGGACGATACACTTAGTTGGCAAACTGACAGTATGATTACCGAGTTATTTGTGCTTGGTTTTGGAAATCACAGCGACCACCACACCCGAGTTACCAAAGCTTATACCGAAATAATCCAAAAGGAAACAGGGCCAAAAATGCCTTTTGGATACTTTGGAATCTTACCTGTAATGCTCATCCCAAGTCTATGGTTCAAGACAGTTGACCCTCTGATTCCTAATAAAACTGTGGAGTAAAATCAAGTAAATTTATTGCAAGTCTGTTACAAAACCTCCCAAATATGAGGTAACTTTAATGACAAATACAGAAACTAAATGCCAAATATCACAGAGTACCGCAAACAATACAACAAATGGAAATACATTATAAACTATAACTTTAGACTTGGAATAGTCTATTTTTGGTCAGACTTTTTTTGGTATTTGTCCAACGCTCTGAGCTTATTGGTTTTTTTGTATCTATGGCAAATCTCCAACCGATCTGATTCTGCTCAGGTTATCTCGTATTTGATTATGGGTAATATTTTCATTACTCTGTGCAGTAGCCAAGTTAGTTGGGAGTATTATCAAAAGATTTTTAGTGGCAAGATTACCTCTGATTTAATCGTACCAACGACGACTATCAAGTATTTTTTTGGAATTTCTCTTGGATATAGCTCCAAAATTATTATTTCTACTATGATATCACTAATCCCTGTTTTTGTTTTGCATCGCGAAAATATTAATATTAGTGGTAATTTTTGGGTTATTGGTTTTTTGCCAATTGGATTTGTGATTAGGTATTTTGTAGGGTCAATGACAGGCATGACATCTTTTTGGATCAAAAATTCTCAAGGTGTGATTAATTTTTATGAGAATATTACTCCAATTTTAGCAGGTTCTTTGGTGCCACTGTCACTCTTGCCTATTCCTTTTTTAGACAAAACACCTTTTGCTTATTTGTTCTACTATCCGATGCAGGTTTATATGAATAAATACAACCAACAAGAGACTTTTTTGACTTTTATTTGGGGAATAATTTGGTGTTTGGTGCTGTTTATTATGACTAGAATTGTGTTCAGATTTGGCTTGAAGAAAAATGAATCTGTTGGTTTGTAGCTTTTATACTTGTTTCTCCCCCCCCAAAAAAATTGCACCAGTACCTTTTCACCAAGTAAGTAAATAACTTATTTTCAAAGCTAATTTGCATGTAAGTCTGTGAATGTTGACAAATATCAATTAGCTTCGCATTCCTGTACCTTTGGTCAAAAGATGATTATTAATCACACCTAAAAACAACGCTACAACCACTAGAAAGCTAAAACTTAAACCTACATTAAACTCACTGATTCCCACAAATCCATATCTAAAACCATCAATCATATAAACAATCGGGTTGAGCTTGGACAAGTTTTGCCAAAAATAAATATCAGTATAACCAAGGGCAGGAATACTAAGTGGTGGCAATTGGGTAACAGGATAGAACACACCACCAAGATAAGTCAACGGCGTCAAGACAAAAGTAGGAAAAATAGCTACATCATCAAACTTTTTGGCAAAAATACCATTGGTTAACCCTGCCATAGAAAACACAATAGCCGTCAGGATGGTAAAAGCTGAGATGATAAAATAATTTTCTACTTTTGGAACGGCGTTAAATACAATGGCAACGCAAAATACAATTAAGCCAACCAAAATACCTCGCAAAGCTCCACCAATAACATAACCAGCAACAATAATCCAATTGGGGACGGGAGCAACCATCATTTCCTCAATATTTCTTTGAAATTTGGCACCAAAAAATGACGAGACCGTATTAGAAAAAGCACTAGTCAAAACCGCCATC
>JAYWGE010000241.1:0-11450 GCA_043778455.1 bacterium | reverse complement strand
AAGTAATTTTTGTAGCTTTTAGGAATTTGGAAAAGCTGGTGTGTGGATTGATGCTTGGATTGGTATTATTTTGCATAAGATACTTTCTGCTACCAAATAGTTTATAAAAAGGTTTTTGATAGTAGCAGTATCTATATTATTATTATTATTATTATTATTATTATTATTATTATTATTGTCAATAGTAATTTGTAAGTTCAAACATTAAGTCTTGACTAAAAACAAAAAATAAGTTACAATTAGGGTTTGTGAAGTAACAAAATAGAGGAATAAACCCTCCGAATATATTTATTAGATTAGAACTAACACTATCTTCTAAGCAAGGTTTGAATATACGCTCTACGGTTATAAATGTCAAATATTAAAAACGCATTGACAAAAACCCAAATAACTCCCAAAATAAAATAATTATCCATAAGAGTATCAGGAAATAGCATAGATAAAATTATTAATAAACCAATTATTTTGTCAAAATTTGATATACCTCTTTGTCTTTTGGTTATAAAATATACAATATAAGCTATATCGGACAAAACTGCCAACAACATAGTAAACACTAATAATATATAAATTGGGGTAAAGTTACTAAACAAATAGACAAGAGTTAAAAAATATAAAAATATCTTAAAGCAAAGCTCAGCTAATATTATAACTTCTATTAGTCCAATATATGGTCGTCTTATCATAAGAAAATAAGTTATGATTAAGTTTTGTAGAATGATAAAACAGAGGGATAAACCCTCCGAACCTAGCTCTTTTGACTTGTTAATCTAATTTATCTACTTTGGTACTATTTTCAATAAGACTAACTTGAGCTATTTTTATAAATAATACGAAAATTGAGGTAAGCAATAATGTATTAATAAGCTGAATCAATAACGAGACAAGCGATTGATTGTCGTAAATAGTAATTTCTTATAATGTACATAAAAAACATACTCAAACCAACATTTGTGAGTATTAAAACTAGATATTGTTTGATTGTGTTTGACATATTTACCGTTATTTAACTTTAGTTTTGTAGCAAAAATTGTTATTATATGTCAATAGTTCATTAGTACCGAGGGTAGAGTTTGCAAAGTTTTCTGATTCTAAGTAACAAATGTATGACAAGTCAATTTTATACTTATTATAAATTGGTTGGTTAATATTTAGTGTTGGTAACCAAAAACTGTATTGTTTTACAAAGAATGACTTAAGGCTAATTAGTAAATAGGGATCTGTATACTTGCAATGATAATCCTCACCAATCTTTATAGATTCTTTAAAACCATCTACATTTACCGTACAAAACTTGTCTAACATACCTTTATTTATCTCAAATAACCTTATAGAATTAGGAAAATTAGATAAATTGACCGTTGGTGGGACTTGAGTGTAAATTTTTGGTTCAAATGATCTATCTGCTATTTGTTGGCTAGTGGTAATTGTCAAATCACTAAAAAAACAGAAAACTAATGTTAGGATTAATATTGCTGGTATAATTAAAATTAGTATTTGATTTTTATTCATAGATTAGTATTTAACAAAACTTAATAACTTATGTTGCCGTAACAACCGTTTCCTCTATTTGCCTCTTGATTATTTTTAAATTCAGCATAATTAACATACACACTACCAAGTCTTGGATTTCTAAATCTTCTGCCTTGATAAGCTTGATTACAAGCCTCATCTAAGCTTTGATTTGTTTCACTGGCACTTGAGTTCATACTACCATCAACATTTGCTCCTCCACCATAAACCCTATTTCCATTTGAGTCCATTCTAAAATTTACACCACCATTTACAGATCCTCCACCTTGGTAATTTGATGAATTAAAACATTCAAAAGTGTGGTTTTCAACATTTATATTTCCAGCATTAAGACCATATTGAGATTTGCAATATCTATTTGCTACTGCTTGGATATTTGGAGTTAGGAATCCATAATATTGACCAGCTTCAGCTTTTGGCATACCACCAAACATTGTGGCGGCTGATGTGGCTACAACTAAAGTTCCAGCGGCGATTCTTTCTTTTAAAGAGTTGTTTCTCAAAGCATTGAGCTGAGAGTTGTCAACGGATACAGGTTGTTGTTCGGTTTGTTGTAATTGTTCTTGAGACATAGTGATACTTTTCTGCTACCAAATAAATTTATAAAAATAAGTTTTTGGGCTTTTTGATAGTAGCAGTATCTATATTATTATTATTATTATTATTATTATTGTCAATAGCAATTTGTGAGTTCAAACTTCAAGTCTTGACTAAAAACAAAAAATGAGTTACAATTAAGGTTTGTGGAACAGCTTATCAAACAAACAAATATAATAAGAAAACAAACAAAAACACTTTTTTAACAATTCACCTCTTTAAAAACCAACGATTATACACTTGTTCCCCACCTAAGCTTACACTAATTACTTTTCACTAAGTAGTAAATCCTTACTTTCAAAGCAATTCTGTGTGTAAGTTTGTGAATGTTAACAAAGGCTTGGGTATAAACAACATTAACATTGTAGAGGCAATTTCATATCTCCATAATCAACCACACAATAAATTAAAGAGTGTTATAACTAAAACCAAACTACACGTTTATCAAAGCTAATTATTATGGCTCTTGAGGAGATCTTTCGCTTTGCTCAAGATGACAGTTACCGTAAATTTTTATAAACTTAGTTAATATTTACATTGTCTATTTTAAACTGGGTTTAGCTGTACAGAACAATAGAACAATAAACACCTTATCTACAACTAAAACTTCAATATCTTAATCTTTCCTACTTTTTTTTACTTTTTTTTACTTTTATGTCTCCACAATACCTCAACCATGGCGGTTACTATGGCAATAACAGTGACTTTGGTGGTCAATATGTCCCAGAAATCCTTCTTCCTGCCCTCAAAGAACTAGAACAGGCTTTTCATACCTACAAAAATGATCCTGAGTTTTTAGCTGAACTTGCCTTTTATCAAAAGAACCTCATCGGTCGTCCAAGTCCTATGATTTTTGCCAAAAACCTCACTGAGCAAGTCGGTGGAGCCAAGATCTACCTCAAAAACGAAGGTAATAACCTCTCAGGGTCTCACAAAATCAACCATTGTCTATATCAAGCTCTCCTTGCCAAACGGATGAACAAAACCGAAATTATTGTGGAAACAGGTGCAGGTCAACACGGACTAGCCAGTGCGATGGTTTGTGCCAAATTTAATATGATTTGCCGTGTGCATATGGGAACTAAGGACATTTCTCGACAATATCCCAATGTGTTTTTTATGAAGCAAGTGATGGGCAAAAGTGGTAGCCGTATTGTTCCTGTGAGTACGGGTACTCAGACTTTGACTGCTGCTGTGGATAGTGCAATTGGCGACTGGATCGGTAGCCCTGATGCTTATTATATGCTGGGATCTTGCGTAGGGCCTTATCCTTATCCTGAGATTATGCGTGAAGCCCAAAAAATTATTAGCAAAGAAATGAAAACTCAAATGCAAGAGCTAGAAAATGTTCTACCTGATGTGATCGTGGCTTGTGCTGGTGGTGGTAGTAACGCCACAGGTTCTTTTGATGAGTTTTTGGATGACAAAAGTGTGAGACTAGTAGCGGTAGAAGCTGCTGGTAAGGGTCTTGATGTAATTGGAAATCATAGCTCCAAAATTGCTAGTGGTATGGCCCAAACTGCTGTGATGGAAGGCTTTAAATCCTACTTTTTGGTCAATAAAGATGGTCAAGTTATGCCGACCCAAAATATATCAGCTGGGCTGGATTATGTAGGGATTAGTCCATTTTTGAGCTACCTTCACAGCATTGGGCGAATAGAAGTGGCAGGAATAACAGACGCAGAGGTTTTAGAAACTTTCCAACTTTTGGCATCTACCGAAGGCTTGTTAGTGGCGTTAGAATCTTGCCATGCGGTGGCTCAAGCGATCAAAATTGCCAAAACTATGACCAACGACAAAACCATTGTTGTCAACCTATCAGGCCGAGCTGATAACTATTTGTTCAACATCGCTAAAGGTCTACAAGATAAGGAATTTGAACAGTTTTGCCAAGACTATAACGAGAAATAAATTTTACATATAGCTAAACCCACTTTAAAATAGACAACACAAATATTGACTAAGTTTATATAAATTTATAGTATACTCGTTCCACTAATAACTATCTAAGACTTACTCCACAGAAACGCTTTGAAGTTAAGGAATTTACTTACTTAATAAAAAGTATTTGGGGTAAGTCAATCGTGTATTGTGTATAACTGTCATCTTGAGCAAAGCGAAAGATCCCCTAAAGTATAATAATTAGATTTGATAATTGTATAGTCTGGAGTGGGTTTAGCTATATATTGTACTTGATACAGCAACGCAAATTGTCCGAAGAGGCTGTTTGAAGTGAGATGGAAAATTTTTTAGGTACTTCAAAAGAAATAGAGTTTCTATTTGGGGCTTTAGATCCTGAAACGAGTTCAGGATGACAGTTGGTATTAGTTGGTATTTTATTACAAAATTTGAATGGTTGCGAAAGGTGAGCGATTAAATCTAACTATTATTACACTTGAGAGATCTTTCGCTTTGCTCAAGATGACATTATTCACAAGTTTGCAATATCTAATACCTCAAAAACAATTTAGACTTTAATAATTCTACAAATAAATGAAATTAGCTAAAAGACACCTTTTAGATCCTGAAACGAGTTCAGGATGACAGTTGAAGGTTCAGGATGACAGTTGAAGTGAGTTGTAAATATTTAAATTGTTACTTTTTGTTATGAAAAACAAGGTTGAACATATAACCAACGGCGCACATACAGCTCGATACATTGAGACTTTCTTTTATTCCGTTCATCGGCAAATGCAGTTGCTTGGTAGATTGTTCACAAACTAATTGGGATACACCATGAATTTCGTTACCAAACCACAAGATAATATTAGGATCACTATCACGACTTGAAGATTTGTTTGAAACCACACCAACTTCACCTAAAAAATCGTATATGCTTTGACTTTGTTCGGATATTTCGATAGCTAGATGAGTTGAACCAGAATAATTGTTAAACACCTCTTGCGAATGATCAAAATGCTTCCAACTGACAGTTTTTTCGGCACCAATAGCTGTTTTGGAAATTAATTTCATATTGGCAAGGGTGGGAGTGGGAGTATAACCAACCAAAAAAAGGTCAAAACCCAAGGCGTCGCAACTACGAAAAACAGAACCAACATTCCATGCTGAACGGATATTTTCAAGAACAATGGTAATAGACATAAAAATGGAGAGAAGATTAGTTGTTTTGATATAATTTAAAAGTGTCTATCGTGTGCTTGATTAGCTGTAAATCAGATTTAATTTTGGCATTTTGAACTTGGTCAATAACGCTTAGTTTCCAGTTTGGTTCTAAAAAATTGTCATAAACAATAGCAAAATAAATCTTGTTGCCAATAAAACTAAAGTTAATCTCAGATTTAATTTTTTCTTTGAGATACAACAAATTATTCATAATATCAGTTTGAAGTGCCAACCGTGAACCTATTTGGTCGTCGCTATAAACATCAAAAATCTCCATAAATCTAGGGCTTTCTAGCTTTACCCTCTGAGCATTTTTGTCGTTACTATAATTTCTATAAAAACATTTTTTGTCATACAAAACCGTAGTCCCACTAAACACAAACGGAAAAGAAGCCCACCCAAATAACCCTTTAAAATAATTAGTTGTAGTCGTTCTAGTTTTGCCGTCCATATCGCTAGTAGTTTCTTCTTTACTCGCACTTAGCTCACTGAGATGCAAATTACCAAAATCCCTAAAAGCTATCAAATCCTCTCCAGAATACCTATTGTGATCCCGTGAAAAAAACATTGACTGATCAAAAATAGACTTGTCAATAAACTCAAAAGGCTTGTACTCACAATCAGGGTAAACTTCCCGCACGATAGCAGGGGTAAGATTGGTCTTAAAATTCTTGCAAAAATTGTTGTGCTTACTTGTCAAGATTACAAAAAATATAATAAATGAGGCTATAAGTGTAAAAAGCACCATAAATCCTGATTTATTAAGAAGAGAATACAGTATGAATACCGCAATTGGAATCAAAATTAACTTTATAGTACCGATGGTTTGGACAAAATTAAGTCGCTGGTTTTCTATTTTGGTGATTGCGTCAGTTGGTGTTGAGGTGTTGTTATTCATATTTTGAATTAATGGACAAAATTTACCGTTCCACAAACCCTAATTGTAACTCATTTTTTGTTTTTAGTCAAGACTTGAGATTTGAACTCACAAATTGCTATTGACAACAACAATAATAATAATAATAATAATAATATAGATACTGCTACTATCAAAAAGCCCAAAAACTTATTTTTATAAATTTATTTGGTAGCAGAAAAGTATCTTATGCAAAATAATACCAATCCAAGCATCAATCCACACACCAGCTTTTCCAAATTCCTAAAAGCTACAAAAATTACTTTGTCAGCACTTGTTCTATCTGCTGTTTTATTTCAACCTATTCTTTCAGGTTATGCCCAAGAGTTTGATCAACAATTAGATCAATTTTATTTTGAGCCAAGTTATGGTATGTCAGAATTAGCATATCTACCTGAAGAGCAAACTGAGTTTGGTGGGTCTGGTGAGCCTATTCTTGAAATGAGTTATGAAAATAATACTTCATCTGATGAAGAAATCTTGAATCAAATAAATTTGGAAGAAGCATTTGATTACCAATCACCAAATCAAGTTGTAGAAGTAGCTAGATTTGATCCTTTTGGTCCTATGCCCGGTATTATGTTACCTGGATTTGGCACTGAAGAATATTTAATAACAAGAAACGATATTATAAACTATGTAATTCCTCAAGTAAGAGCTGGAGTACCTGTAAAAGAGGCTTTTAATAATTTTTGCCTAGAATATCACCCACTAGTAGGTTATGGTGGTACTGACACTAAAGTTGGTTATTATACAAGAAACTGGATGAATAAAAGAGTTTGTATTCAAAGCCCAGTATACTAAAATCAAAATATATGAATAAAATTAACCTAAAAACAGTTTTGGCTAGTGGTGGAGTGATACTTTTGCCACTGATTCCCATTTGGCAGTTTATCAATTGGTCGTTTCAAAAAACCAAAGAGCAGATTATTAAGTCAAATATCAAGCCAAACTCTAATTCAAATAAACCTTTTAGTAAACTGTTTTTTGTTTATTTATTTCTATTTTTAATATCAATAGTTTGTTTTGGTCTTTGGCTATATTCAGTACTTCAAAATGTCTAAAACTATATGAATCTACAAAAAATATGTTTGAAGCCATCGTAACTTTTAGCTATTATTTGTCAAAATTGTTCAAATCGCCAAGTAGTTGGCATAAATGTCTAAAAATAGTTATTTGTGTGCTATTAATTACCTTTTTTACAACAAGTTTGGTGTTATATTTTCTGTAGCCAAATAAAATTAAAACAAAATTTAGTATGTCTACCAATTCACTTTTTGAGAAACGAGTAAAACAACAACGACCTGATCTTTATTTTTTTATTCAGGCTTACCATTTTTTGGTCAATATGTTTGATAAAGTCAATATTTTTTGGAAACTTATAATAGGTTTATCTCTGCTTTCCTTGATTTTAATTTGCTTTTTGTATGCCACTTATCCACTATTCTTTACTAGTTAGATTGATAAATTATTGATTATGAATAGATTGTTTACTTGGATATTAGAGTTTATTTGTTTGGATCATATCCTTAGCTCTATCAAACTTAACAGATTTTGGAGTATTGTTTTTAATATCTTTTATTTATTAATAATGGTAATTTGTGTGTTTTTCTTGTATTTTAGTAAGTAGATTAGTAATTAATCAGTGTGAATATAAAAATCATCAACTTGACAAAATAATCAAAAATGTATATCATTATAAAGTAAGGCTTAGTAACAATAACTAACCAAACAAAAACAAAACTACAAAAAAATTATATGATTAATACTTGGTTTAACTCCTTTTATTTTACTCTCTATAAGGGATTGTAATTTTCTAATTGACCAAAAAACCATTATAACTACCATATAATAATTGTCAAACTAAATTTTCACCATCCCAAATACGGGGTGTTTTTTATTAGCCTTGTATCAAATCCAAACTAAACTCAAAACAATATGTCTATTCAAACTAACCCAACCGTTTCCCAGCTTCAAATCAAGCATCCTCTCAAAATTATTGCTGGGCCAGATGGTATTGACCACTACAACATCAACGAAATCTATGAAATTGCCAACATTGAATTTAATGGTAAAAAAGCTATCTTTGGCACCCGAACTGTTGGTCTCAAGTCCCGAACTGGTTTTGACAAAAACAACACCGACAAAGGATTTATGGGTTTGGACTTTGACAATATTATGCGAAACTTTAATGTTTTTGGACTTGGTGGTACCGCCGATGACCTCAAAGCTCTTCCATCCGTTGATATGGCTGCCCAGATCTATAAAGACACCAATATGTTGTGTTGCACCGAGTTAATGCTTCCTGCTATTCAACTAGCTTGTATCGCCAAATCCTTCAAATTTAAGCCATTTATGGTTTGGAACCCTGCGGTAGATCAACTAGGTTGGCATATCAGACAGATGGCAGGTTTTGCTCAAGAATACGACTGGACTATCGGTCTCAAAAACGGCAAATGGATCGGTGAAGAATATGAGTTGGTAGAAACGGAAGAATATGATGGCAAAACCAGTATTGAAACCTGCTGGGACGGATTGGTGGATTATGCTAGTATTGCCCCCGAAACTGTGATTATCAACCGAGGGGTAGATGTGCCAAGAAAGGGTATTTTTAGGAATTTACCAATTCATCATACAGCCAAACGAACCAAAATTCGTAACTTGTTGGCAGGTAAAAACATCAAATGTTATTTTGATCCATCCCATTCATTGGGACCAAAAATGCGAGACCAAATCGTGGCTTATACTATAGAAGCTATGAAAACTACCATTCAAGTCAACGGAGTAGAACTACCGCTATACGATGGAATTTTGATTGAGGTTGGTACTGCTAAATGCGATACTCACCAACATATCACCGTAGCCGAACTCAGAACTATGTGTGAGCAACTAGGTGAATTTAGAGAATTGGTAGGACGATAAAAGAGTTTTAACAATAGTTTTAACAGTATTTTTAACAGTATTTTATTTAGCGGTTTATCCAGCAATTTTAAGCGTGGAAACCTAATAGTAACCCTCCCAAATAGGAGGTGTTTTTATAATTTTAGTTTTTTAACCTGAATAACAAAGCTTCAAAATTTACTTTTATCCCAGCTACAAACTTGTCATCCTAAACTTGTTTCAGGGTCTATACCCAAACCTTTGCCAACATTCACAAACTTACACACAGAATTGCTTTGAAAGTAAGGATTTACTACTTAGTGAAAAGTAATTAGTGTAAGCTTAGGTGGGGAACGAGTATAACTGTCCAAACAAAAACACAAGTTAAGCTTAATATTTGACAAACGAATCAAATTATACACAAACATTGTCAACTTCCCTAAATAACATACACCAAATTGCTTTGAACGAAAGTTTAATATTTTTGAACAAATTTGACAAGAATACGAAAATAAGCGTCAATTATAATGGAGATCCAAGATAAATTTAAGACTAAAACCCTTGACAATTATACCCAAACATTATCAATTTTCACAGACTTGCATACAAAATTGTTTTGAACGAAAAAATTTACTGCTTAAATGAAAAGTAATTAATGCAAGTTAGAAGTGGTGTTGGTATAACACATTAAAACACCTTAAAACCAATAATTAAAACTATAAAATGCCAACATTTACAGATAAAGAACAATATCAAAACATTGAAAATATCAAACCTGAGCCAAGCAAATTTCAAGCACTTTTTAATAAAGTTATCACCGCTTCCATTATCGTTATTTTATTGCTATCAGGTTATTTTATGTACCTTGTAGTAACAGCCAGTGGTCAGCTATTTGAAAACACAGACGCCAGTTGCAATAACTTTTTTTGTACTTTTCAAAACGGGTTAAGCAATGTTCCCAAGATTTTCTCTACTGATACAAAACTCAAAGGTCAAGACCAAGGCAGAACAAATGTGCTATTGATGGGAGTAGACACCACAGGATCACTAGGTCTTACCGATACTCTGATTTTGACTTCTATTTATCACACAGAAAAAAAAGTAGTTACAATCAACATCCCAAGAGATTTTTTGGTAGACTACAACAACGAACGATTCAAAATAAACGAACTATATGGACGAGCAGAAGCACTCAATAAAGGTCAAGGAGCCAAGGAATTAACTAGGTTTTTGGAGAGAGAGTTTGGAGTAGAGATACCTTATTGGGTAATTGCCAATTTTGATGGAACCAAAAAAATGATAGATGTTGTGGGTGGAATAGACATTAATGTAGAAAACAGTTTTACCGATTGCGAATTTCCAACCAATGGTTATACAGGCTATCTGCCTTGTCAAAATTTTGTAAAAGGTATCCAAAAAATGGCAGGAGACCGAGCTTTGGTATTTGCAAGAAGTAGGCACGGAGATAATGGTGAAGGCAGTGATTTTGCAAGGAGTAAACGCCAATCTATGGTAATTCAAAGCACACTCCAAAGAGTAAAATCCCAAAATTTATTTGATAATATCACCAAATTATCAGACATATTAACAGTTCTTGGCACTAATGTCAAAACCAATCTTAATCCATCGGAGCTTAAGTCTATGTTTAATATCAGTAGACAAATCAACCTAACCACAAGTTTTCTTAGGGTCAATTGGGCTGTTGGCAATGGAATACTTTGCGACGACAGCTCTACAGACGAAGAAGGTTACTTTATTAATTATTGCGACAATCAAGTGGCAGGTACCAAAACAATACCCAACAAAGCCAGAATCCGAGCCAAAAATGTAATGCAAAACCTAAGCAGTGAAGCTGAATTTGATAAAATTGCCGACTCACCTATTTTAATTTTTGGCAACGGAGCCAAATCACCCCAAAAAATTTATGACACACTAGACGCTTCAGGTTTTAGCAACATTACGATTAACAACACCTACACCAAAATCCCCGTTACCCCTACCCCAGAAAAAATCTCTATCTACCTCTTAGACACCAAGCTCAAAACCCAAATTGACAGTAGTATCAAAAACTCCATTAACTACAATCTAGTTGAGACTTCCATAGAAAATTTGCCCAGTAATGTCATTTTGCCCAAAAATGTAAACCCAAACAATTCTGCAAACAACAATTCAAACAGTAATATAAACAGTAACTCAAGCAACACCACAGCTCCCAAAGTTATCATTTGGATTGAATAAGTTTATAAAAATTTACAGTAACTGTCATCTTGAGCAAAGCGAAAGATCTCCTCAAGCATAATAATATACCCAAACCTTTGTCAACATTCACAAACTTACACACAGAATTGCTTTGAAAGTAAGAATTTACTACTTAGTGAAAAGTAATTAGTGTAAGCTTAGG
>JAYWGE010000240.1:0-3714 GCA_043778455.1 bacterium | reverse complement strand
ATTGAACTTGAAACAATCAGAGAAGAAAATGGCGATTACTATCTTTATGAAATTAATCCAAGAACACCAGCTTGGCTGTATGCCAGTTCACTCAACGGTTTAAATTTTATCAGTGAATATTTAGAAAACACCGATTTGGGACTTAAGCTAACACAACAAGAAACATATTTTGGAAGAGAAACAAAAGAGTTTTTGGCAACATCTATGGAAATAGCAAAATACGGTAATCTAACAATGTTTTCCAAAGGTGCGGCTTATAAAAATGATAATACCAAGTATCCAAGTGAGGTTATTTTGTAATTTTATTTCTGCAATGCAGTAAATTGTTGCATAATATCAGTCATTCCATTTGGACTTGGGTTGATAAACACAGTTTTGGTATTACCACTTTTGTCGTTACTAATCGTTCGCATCATATCAATATATTGATTCATTAGCACAATATTCATTACGGCTGTAGCACTGGCACCTGTAGCTTGTTGCATATCGTGAATGGATTTGGACAAACCGTTGATAATAGCATCTCGCTCGGCGGCTAGACCTTCACCTTGTAATCTTCGAGTTTCTTTTTGAGCTTCAGCTTCTTTAACGGCAAGGATATATTTGCCTTGGGCTTCATTAAAAGCCGCTTCTTGGTTTCGTTTGGAGGAAATAACTCTACTCATCGCCTCGGTAATTTCTCGGGGCAAAATAATGTCTCTGACCTGAAAAGAGTCAATAGCAAAACCAAACGCTTCCAGTTTTTGAGTAAGGTGAGTCATCAAAAAATTGGTCATTTCATCGCGACTTTGTATCGTTTGTTCGTGGGTCTGAGTGGCTACAAAAGCTCTAATTGTATTTTCTACAAGAGCTTTAATGGAGGCAGTTGGGTTTTCCAAAGAATAGGTGGCCTGATAGACCTTTTGATAAATAACTTTGTAGATAAGTGTACAGTCAATGCTGATGTTGACCTTGTCAAAAGTAATAGCAAGAATACTAAAGTCCAAATTCATCGTAGATAAATTAATTTTTCGGGCGGTGTTTTCAACTAGTGGAATAACGATGTTAATACCAGGATAAATAACCCGACTAAATTTTCCAAAAGTTTCTACGGTATAAGCTGTTTGTTGCTTGACAACTTTGATGGAAATGACCAAAACAAAACAAATGATAATTAAAATTAGGATTAAGAAGATGAGAAATTCCATATAATTAGTAAGAAAAATAGTTGAAAAGAAAGTAAAAATGTTGTTTTTATATCGGTATTGTCATTTTTAACAATAGTGAGGTGTGTTATTGATAGATAAACCCTCTGCTACGACTTTACATCTTAACCTTTGGTTAGGGAACAGTTTTGTAGAGTTCTTGATTTAGGTTTATATTTAGTTTTTGATTACCTGTAGCCCCTTTTCGGTAGTCTTGATATTCGTTATTTAAGCCATCCAACTTGGCTCTAACTGATCGTCTGACATTAAAAGCGATATCCAAAATTGACATTTGCAACGATCCAAGTTTGATATTTCTAATCAATGACATCGCTTTATTAAATCTTTCTGTAATACCCTTAAGTACACTGTCAAACATATTTTGAAAAGTTTTGGTAATCTGAGAAATAAAATTGGTGAGTAAACCTGCTGGGTTTTTGGACAGTGCTTCTGTATTTACAGGGTTACTTTGGTCGGCAAGAATTTTGGATTGTTCAGTTTTCATAGTTTTGGCAGCTTGACACTCTTCAGCGCTAATTTCTTTTAGTTCAATACTTTTGGAGAAAGTAGCAATTTTGGCACCAAGATCACCTGGGCTCTCCACATTGTAACCAAGACTAGCTCCATCTTTAGCATCATAATATTGACCAAATTTGCAGTCGACAGGTGGTTTAAGCTGATATTGAGCTAGTTTAGATTGAGTTACAGATACAATTTGCCTTGCTCGTGCATCTAACAAGCCTGTAATATTGCCACTGTTTTCGGCAATACAAGTATTAAAACTACCCATAAACTGTTTAAAAACAGGAACCGTACGAAGTGTATCACTAGATTCGCAGTTGGTTCCCAAGACCGCATCGATTATTTGCCCTTTAACATCATCAAATTTTGAACTTTCTAGTCCCATAAAACCGGTCAAAAAATCACCGATTACATTGGATTGCAAAGATCGTTGGATATTCATAAAGTCTAGCCAAGCCACAGCATCAGCCAAAACCTTTGCCATTTGTTCTTTTTTGGGAAATGCAGAATTATAAAAGTTACCTTTACCGGATTTGGAACTTGCCTCTAGTAACGCCTTGACAAAAGCATTGGCGCTTTGAAAATTACTAGTACCTTTACCGTTAAACCCTTCTACATCGGCATAAATTTTGTAACCCATTGCTACTCTTGTCCCTCCAATGGTTTGGGCTATTTGTTCCAACATATTGAGTACATTGTCAATAAGCTTAAAAATTTGATTGGCAAGGTTCATAATGGGTTGAATAATGGCTTGGTAGGCTATGTTCATCAAAGCACTGGTCAAAATTTGGGAGGTTTTGAGAGCGATATCCCAGTTGAGAACTTCTACAGGAATTGCCTTGGCATTAACAGATCCAAAGGGATTGGTTGTTTGTCCGCTCAAGATTTTTTCTACAAAGTTTTTTTGAGTTTTGATCTCACCAGCTGTGGTATTGCGATGCATCAAGCCAAAACTAGCGTCTAACCTTTGGTTAAAAGTTGCAGATCCAATTATGCCAAACACCATCAAAAACACTAACAAAAAGGCTGTAAAACCAATTAAGGTATTTCTTAGCGGATTGGTGATAAATTTGATTGGAAGATTTTGAATGGTGTTGGCTGTAGACCTTAAGGATGATTTGAGTCTATCTTTAAATTTATTAGTTGTCATATTGGTTATACTTTTAAATTTGTTAAAGTTTGTTAAAATTGTTATTTGACACTATAATTACACTATGTTTTTTACGGTATTTATTATAATTATACCTGATTTTTTTCTTTGTGTCAATAGCTACAAAAGTTTTTAATAATTACCAAATTTTCAGTAAATTCTAATACATATTTTATATTTTAGAGATAGATTATTTATACTTATTTCCTGCTCAAATTACGCTATTATATCAATGCCACTTTCAAATATACAGTTATCAAATCTAATTATTACGCTTGAGTAGATCTTTCGCTTTGCTCAAGATGACAGTTACTATAAATCTCTATAAACTTAGTCAAACATTTGTATTGTCTATTTTAAACTGGGTTATAACTATAACTAAATTTATTTACAACCATAAATAAAAAAAGCTCAACAGGTTAAGCGTTTAAGATTCTATTGGAGGTTTGTATTTCCAACTAATTTTACCACTTATATCCTACTACTTTTTAATAATCCACTTGTGGTTGCCAAGGTCTATAAACATTTTGTGTTTGTATCGCTCAAAGATAAGATATGCCAAAATAGACACAGGAGTAGCAATTGCAAGGATTAAATAGATGTCAAAGAGAGATTTACCATAGCTTTGAAGGTTAAATTTTTCTATCAAAACTTGGGTACTTTTGGAGATGTTGCTGGTTATTTCGTTCATTTTTATACACTTTTAACTTTATGTTAGATTTTAATTGGTTTTTTGTCGTTGCACAATTCTCCACGGGTGAGCCATCTGTGAGTCGGTTTGACCTGACCATCTTTCCAAGTTAAAATGGAGGTTTGAAGAGTTACTACCCGTTTACTGGGATATTCTTTATAGGCTTC
>JAYWGE010000239.1:0-3748 GCA_043778455.1 bacterium | reverse complement strand
AGATTTTGAGCCGATCGGCGCGCCTTGCCAGTTCAAACAATGATTCTTCGGCGCTCACATACAGGATTTTGTTTTTATTTTTATCGTGAAGAGAGCGGAGCAACTGCAGGGCAATGGTGGATTTGCCAAGACCTGGTTCACCCGCCAAAAGTAAAAAACTCCCAGCAATAAGACCTTTACCCCAAAAATCATTGAGAACAGGTGCCGAAAATTCGTAATGCCTTCGGTCGGGGCTGGTTTTGATCATCTCAAGTATTCCTTCTATGCTAGTTGGCTCACTAACCAAAGATTGAATTTGGATACCTTGTTTGTTTTTGGTGTCAATAACTTCTTCAAAACTATTCCAAGCATTACAGTTGGAGCATTTACCCAGCCACTTTGGGCTTTCGTACTGGCAGGATTTACATTTATATTTCATAATTTGGTAATGGTAAAATTAGCACTGATAAGCTGAAAGCTAGTTACCTCTTGACAAAGACATCTGGTATAGCTGTACTTGATACAGCAACGCAAGTTGTCCGAAGGGGGCTGTCCCAACGGGGCTGGGGATTTTTTGGTGGTTATTTTTTTATGTATCGACGCTATATTGACCACTACCCATAATTTTTGGGTTTTAGTGATTTTCTGTTGGGTGAGAGTTAAGATTTTAAAAGCTAGGTTTGTCTACCACGATGTGATCTATAACATATTTGTCCGAATTGCTAAGAATTTGGATAATTAATTGGGCAACATCAAAAGGTTGCATCATTTTTTGGGTGTCTGTGCCAAGACCTGCATTAACAAACAAATCAGTGGCAATTCCTGCTGGATAAAACCCAAAAGCTCTGACTTTTGTACCTTTCAAGTCCAGTTTGAGATTATCAACAAAACCGCGAATGCCCCATTTAGTAGCCCCATAAACCGACCGTTCTTTCTTGTTATAAATTCCGCAATTACTCGCCACACAGAAAATCAGACCTTGATTTTGTTCCAACATACTAGGCAACACAGCCTTTGTGGTCAATATCGTTCCAAGTAAATTGGTATTAATAGTATTGATAATCTTGGCAACATCGTTGTTTTGAAGCTCACCTTCCATATAGACCCCAGCATTATTGATCAAAATATCTATTCCTCCAAACTCTTCCATCGTTTTTTTTACGATAACGCAAGTTTGATCATATTCAGAAACATCAGCTTGGATCAGCTTAAAATTCTGTTGCAAATCAGGTTTAAAATTTGAGTTTGAACCACTCGCCAAACTATTAACTTCAGTTTGAATTTGTTTGATGTTTTGAGAGTTATAGCAAGTACCAACCACAATTGCCCCAAGACTAACCAGCTGTTTTGCTAATTCCAAGCCCAAGCCACTACTAGCTCCCGTAATTAATATTTTTTGATTTGTAAGATTCATAGAAATAATTTATACCAATACCACCTCCAACTTGCATTAATTACTTTTTACTTAAGTAATAAATTTTTTCGTTCAAAGTGTTTTATGTGCAAATTTGTGAAAGCTGATAGTATTTGATTGGAATACCCTGAGTGGCAAAATTTAGTTTATTCGAGAAATAATAAAGATTTACTTTTAAAGTATAAGGAAGATTTAACTTTTAGTCAACTTCATATAAATCCTTAGCTATACCAATTTCACTATTGACCTATCAAGCTCTTGAATTAGGCGAGTTGCATAATTTGTCTTCAAAGCTAATCTGAGAATATTATGCTTGAGGGGATCTTTCGCTTTGCTCAAGACGACAGTTACTATATAACTTTTATAAACCTAGCCTAGTCAACATTTGTATTGTCCATTTTAAACTGGGTTTAGCTATACCATAAGTATCTAGGATTATCAATATCCTAGTTTTATCTAGACCTTGAAAATCACATTGATCAAAGTTTGACAATTTGACTAAAATTTTTCCCTGTGGTATGCTTAAAATATGTTCTTGCCCAGTATTTATTCCCATCATTCCCTGCTTTCTGCCATTCCCCAAATTCCCGCTTTGGTCACCGATGTTACTGCTAAAGGTTACACAGCCATCGCTCTGACGGATGAAGATACTGGGTCAGGTTTGATTGATTTTTATGATTCTTGCAACAAAAACAAGGTAGCCTTTTGTCCTGCCGTAGCCCTGCGAGTTCCCAATATTTTTTCGGCTGTGGATAGTAGCAATTTTGGTCAAAGCAAAGCCTACTCCAAGCTTAATATCTTGAGCCAAAACCTCACTGGCTACAAGCATATTTTGGAACTGATTTCTATTGCCAGAACCCAAAAAGACACTCCAAGATTTCACATTGACTACACCGACCTAACTGGCACAGTAGGAATTTTTGTGAGTATCAATGCCGATCACGAACTCCAAGAAAATATCATTGGCAACAGACTAGGCAACGCCCAAAAAATCTTGAACAAGATTTTGACTTGTGTCAACAAACCAGACCTTCTGGTAGAACTAACAATGCCCAGCCACAACCTTGACAAAACCCAAACCAAAAATAACAACCTTGCAATTATAGATTTTTGTGGTCAAAACGATGTGAGATGCGTCATATCCCCCGCCCCTCGGTATCTAAACCAAGACGACGACGAAGTGTTTCGGGCAATTATTGCTGTTCGAGAAGGTAAAAAACTAGATGATATCAAGCTAACTCGGGATTTTTATTTGCCGTCTGTAGAAGAGTTGAAACAAGATTTTGACTATTGTCCCCAATTATTTGAGACTCAAGATTTGATTGATAGATTGGATACCAACATCAGAACCGACTATGACAAACACGCCAACGAGGCTTTTTTTCCGCACTTTGAATTGCCAACAGGACAAACGCCCGACAAAGTACTCACTCGCAATACTTACCTCAATTTAGTATCCAAATTTGCTATGGAACAAAAACCTCTCAAAGACTGGGAAGAGCAATTTCCGTACGAACGGTTAGATGAACTCAAAATTTTTGCCTCCAATATTATCCCAAACACCTCTGCACTCTTGGGTTATGATCCTTCTCACTGGGACAAAAAATCTATCGCTGACTACACCAAAAGAATAGATTATGAGCTAGATGTTATAATTACTAAGGGTTTTCCTGCCTACTTTTTGGTCTTGGCTGACTTGATGGATTATTGCACTCTTGAGGGAATTGTAACCAACACAAGAGGCTCGGGAGCTGGATCACTCGTCTGTTATTTGATCAACATCTCCATTCTTGACCCGATGGTTTATGACATTCCTTTTGAGCGGTTTTTGAATCCCTTGCGACCGTCTGCGCCCGATATTGACGGAGATTTTGCGGACGATCAACGGGACAAAGTTATTCAGTACATCACCAAAAAATACGGATCTGCTCAAGTCTGCCAAATTATTACTTTTGGGGCGATTTTGCCTAGGGCGGGTGTACGAGATATTGGACGGGCTTTGGGTGTTGGATATGCCAAGTGCGACAAACTTTCCAAACTAATTCCAACAGCTCCGCAAGGTCGCAAAACTACATTCAAATGGGCATTAGAGACCAGTGTAGAATTGGCAGAAGCCTACGCCAAAGACGACGACACCAGACGGATTATTGACCTTGCCAAAAAAGTAGAAGGAAATTATCGCCATGCTTCCGTTCACGCTGCTGGTGTGATTATATCCCCGACCAAACTCACTGATTATATGCCGTTGCAGTGGGATATTTCGATCGCGGCGACGATTTATGATGGGG
This sequence comes from bacterium, assembly GCA_043778455.1. Classification (GTDB taxonomy): domain Bacteria; phylum Patescibacteriota; class JACMRA01; order JACMRA01; family JACMRA01; genus JAYTWQ01. The sequence continues at coordinate 67 of JAYWGE010000239.1, read as the reverse complement.
AGCAGTCGTTTCGGAATAAGGGAGATTTATTGGAAAAGTATATTGAGCGACAGTTGAGTTTTGATGT
>JAYWGE010000238.1:0-11954 GCA_043778455.1 bacterium | reverse complement strand
TCGGTAATAGTCCAGATTTTACCCAATCAGCTTGAAAATTAGGATTCAGTTTTTGTAATCTGTCATAGTGACTACATTGAGTTTTGTAGTCTTGACCAATATCAAAAAAAGTATATTCCAATCCTAAGTCTTTGCACATTTTTTTGGCGTATTGTATATCTATCCATTCTGCTGGTTTGCCTTCATAATCTTCTATCTCTTTGGTGTGGTAGTCACAACCCATAATTATAATTTTCAGTATTTTGTCTTGTTTTTGGCAATATCTTTGGAGTAATCTAGCACAAACTGCAGAGTCTATCCCGCCAGAAAGAGCCACTGTAAATCCTTCACAAGACCTAGCTTCACCCGTAAAAGCCATAGAAGATTCAATTGCTTCGTTGAGATATTGTTCCAGCGCGTGTTCGTATTGTTGAGTGATTTGGATATCTTCTACTTTGATTCTTGATTTCAGATTAACACTGTTTTGTTGTGGATTAGGAAACCATAATTGAGTTTCGGCGGATGGCTTGTCAAGATATTTTTTTTCTATTTCTCTAATTTGTTTTGGTGACAGACTTTGATCTGATTTGTAGTTTAGGGGATAATTATTTTTAATAAATTTCATGAGACGTTATTTTTATTATTATGTCATAAATTAGTATAAATCTTTTTCTTTTTTTTGTCAATGCTATTAAAATTAAAAATAAATAAATTTAACAAGCGTTGATTTAATTAAACAGACAAAGTAACGACAAAAGCGGTAATACCAAAACTGTATTTATCGACCCAAGTCCAAACGGAATGAATGATATTATACAACATATTATGAAGTAATTTACTGCCTTGCAGAAGTAAAAAACATTTACTTTTTATTTATTAAGTGGTAAATCCTTTCGTTCAAAGCAATTTTGTGTGCTAGTTTGTGAAAGTTGATAATGTTTGGGTATAAGAATATTAATTTGACCATAACCAAAATCTGTGATATAATTATTGATATGACCGACAAAATAACCAACGCTCAACCTGTTCAAGTAAATCAAAGTAAAGATCAAAATACAGATCAAAGTCTTGTGCAATATCCTGAGTTTACCCAAAATTTGGTTTTGGCAATCTATGGAGTGCCTTTGGAAGATTTTAAGGAAGATAAAAAACTGCAAATAGCCCAGCAATGCACCGACATTTACCAAGAGTTTATGGTTGGATATTTTCGAGAAAACTACAATGAAACCGACTATTTTAGACTACAACAAGCCAAAACCCAACCCGATCTATTTATCAAATTCCCCGAATTAACCCAAAAATTTGTTACGGCCTACGATGCGTTTTTGCAAGAACTTAAAGAAAATAATACAAACATAAATAAATAAAGTACCAAAAACACTAAAAACTAAACACAACTATTTATGAACAAAAAAGAACCAAGGTGGATAACCATTGAGGCCAACACAGATCCCAATGAAACCTCTTATTTAGAATTAGGTAGCAGTGCAAATGGTCGAAACAACCCAAACTCTGATCCAAATTTTCACACAACAACCAAAATGGGCAATGCTGAGTTTGGCAATAATGATGTAACAAGTGCTTTTCCAGTATGGAATTTGGATGTGACACAATTTGAAGCAAGAAACAACCTAGAAGCAAATTATAGGCTAAATGGTGAATCAAGGACATCAAGCAACCAAAATAAAGTAAACCTTGAACCAAGATATCAAAAAACCAATGTGAATAATCAAACTAGTAACAAACCCACAAATACAATTGTTTCATTTAGAAAACCCAAAATAGAACCTAAAGTACAAGCTCATGAAGATTTTTGGAGTAAATATTTAAACAACATACCTCTAAATCCCGAAGGAAATATACCAACACCCGAAGCACATTTTGATACCCAACCAAAGAGTTCTAAAACCTTAGAAGCCTTAGCATCTTTAAGAGAAAAAACAAGTCAAGTCACAAGTCAAATTGCCAATAAATATAATATGACAATAGCATATATAAATCAAATTGGAGTTGAAATCACCCAAAAATCAAAAAACTTTATTAATAAATCCGCCAATAAAATTGGAGAAAAAATTACAGAATATGGAGAAAAGTATGGATCAAATTTGGATCTTGATGGTAATAGTTATGGTAAAGACAACAGTCAAAATATAAATTCAACTAAAAATAGTCAGCCACAAAGCCATAAACAAGCTCAACCAAATCTATCAGAAAAGTTTTCAAGTAGACTACAAAGCCTAAAACAATCTACTGCCAATTGGTGGAAAAAATAAAGTTAAAATCAAATTATTACAAACTCTAAAATAGATTTTATTTATGAAAATAAGACAAACACCAGAAACACCAGCCGATACACAAACAGTAAATGTAGAGCATGTAACTGTAATACCTGAAGCAACTGCAAAACTTCAATCTCCTGAACAATTAGGTTATAGGCAAAAAATCGCTTACGGGATTAATCTTTTAGGCGCATTGGTAAAAACTAAAGTAAAAGAAGGCTTTACTAGCGGTGTAAAGCTTGTACAAGAAAAAATTGGTGGAATCACAAAACCAAAATCTAGCACTATTAATATAAATAATATAGCTACTGGTGCGATACAAAACTCTACACCAAGCACTACAGTTTCTCTTGAAGCTGTAAGTATACTTGAGGACGAGATGAGTATTATAATGAGTAATATTAAAAGGTCTATAGCTTATATGCTCAATGATGATTGTTATAAGGTGCGTATCTACAGAGACTTTCCACAAAAAGGTATTGATGAAATACAAACCGCCTTTGAAGGATTTAATCAAACTGGAGACCAAAGTGATTTAAAAAAAGCTATTACAGAAATACTTAACACCAAAGGTAATGTTAGACTTAATGGTTGGGTTGGATATACAGGATTGGCATACGACACTGTTGATAAGATTTTTAAAAACCATACACCAAAAAAGAAAAGAATAGACGATGCAATAACAAGCGTTTTTAATGTCATAGTAAAAGCAAATGAAGAATATCAAACTGCAAACTCACATACCAACCCAAATCCAAGTACAGGTGCTAGTGTAAGATCGGCAACTCCACCACCGCCAAGTGGTTCACCTCAATTTCTTACTCCAACAATTTCACCAGAGCAGATAGAAAACCTCAATGAACAAGAGTTACCTATAGTTGTAAGAAAAGAAATGGACACCTTGCTAAAAATAGTTGCTGGAGGTGATAATTTGGGATCAAAATTTATTGGGTTACCTGATCAAGCTTATGATTATGTATATCAAGCTGTAAATCAATACCAAAATGACAAAAACTCAGGTACTTTGGAGCAAGCTATAAGGGATGTGCTCAAAAATAATGAATTTAACTTTGAAAAATCTAGTACAGCTATTGGATGGATAAGTAGGCAACTTACCAATAAATTTGGCAAAGAAAAAAGAGAAGAAAAAATATCAGAGGCTTCAAATACATTATTTCAAAGACTGGAAGCTATTGGTAATTTGACACCAGAAGAGCTAAATGAAGCCCTCACCCAAAGAGGTGCCGATAGATCAGAAGAACAAAAAACCAACTCACGGTCAGAAGCTATGGTTTGGCTGGATGGTGCAATATTTGGAGGAACTGCCTCAGTTTCATATCTTGCTATTAGTACACTTGGCGAAACAGCAGCTGATCTACCTATGGTTGGCGCGGGTATCAGTGCACTCAAAAACGGAATCCAATCCAGCATGATGGAATATGAAAATGGCAGAGAGAGAAAAGGTTTGGAGGCACACTCGGACACCACAATAGCAGTTATAAAAGAGAAATATGACGAGTTGGTACATTTACTTAGTACGCAAGAAGGTCTTACCAATAGAAATGAAGCTAATATTCAAAAAACTCAAAAAGAAATTCAAGAGTTGGCAGCCGTAATGACGCACCTATGCAAAAACAAAGCGCCAGCACTGGCTTCATCATTGGTCAACACTCAAGCTATAAAAAAAACAGCAGAAAGTTTTGCACCACCATTTAACCAAGTAGAATATAATACTTTGGTACTAAGCAATATTGATTCTTGCCTTCCAAACACAAATAATGATAGAGATTTACAAGCTGTTTATCAAGGAATTAAAAGTAATGCAAAAAAAGGTAAACTTACAGAAACAGATATTTCAAAATATATAAAAACACATAGTAACAACCAACTTTGCAAAGAGTTCTTAGAAGAGCTTAATGCCAAAACATCCAAAACTCCAAAACAAAGACAAAATGAGTTGACAGATACTGTAGCCATGGTAGATAGGGCAAGAATAGAAGCCAAAGGATTACAAACTCGCAATATCCCAGATAGTGTTTTTGAACAAGCTAAAAAAGATATATTACGACAAACAGAGAGTACAGAGAGAGAGAGAAAAACAGCAACAATGAATGCCGTTCAAAAAGAAGTTACAAGATTTGATGTAAAACAATTAAAAGCAAGAGCAAAGAATAGAGATGGAGAAGTAAGACCACTATTAGAAGATTTTAAATTATATAAAAAACTTGAAAATCCAAACCAAAAAGCTAAAGCCAAGGTAAAAGAATTATTAGCAAAAATAAACAAGCTAGAAACCGACTCTGCTTTTTGTAATCAACTGGCAATAGTCATAGAAAGCCAACGAGAAGTAAACAAAAAGATACTAAAAGCAAACCCAAACATCCTCGCAAGTTTAGAATTGACAGAAAAACAAACCGCAAAGGACATAGATAATCAATTAAGAAATGGAGGAGATAGGTTACTTGATATTGGGATTATCGGTGCAACTGCAGGTATTGTGTGGTTTGCAGGAGACCAATCTAGAAAGCTTGGAGGAAATCAACTTATAAAAAATAATCCATTACCATTAGAAGCAATATAAAGTAAGATAAATAATTCATCTTTTGCAGTAGACTAAAACACTTACTTCAGATCTTTTGCCAAAAGTTGAAACACAGGTCGTAGCGGAGGGTTTATCCCTCCATAAAACACTTCAACCGCACCTTCAACTGATCCAATGGCGATATAAAATCGCCTCTACGACACATATTTGTTATTTTGGTTAAGGTGATAACTTAAAATACTAGTGTCATCTTGAACTGGTTTCAGAATCTGATAGCTCAAATAAAAGTATAGTATTTTATGGAGGGATAACCTTGTCTTCAAAACCTCACCTAACCTCTCCTAAAGGAGAGGAAAATAACCCCGCTCCACAGCAATGATCCTTGATAAAAGGCAAATTTTATTTAATATTTTCGATATGTTTTGACACAAATATGATTTTTATGATATAATTAATTTATGTTTGAAAATATAATAGAAACAATAAAAACCGACCGCAAAGCCCAAGTCATTACCGCTATTGGCACAATTATTGTACTGGTAACAGTTGGAGCTATCATCTTTGCACCCAAAAAACAAGAAATAGCATCTATTCCATCCTATCCTATCACACTCACTTGGTGGAAACAATACTACGACCAAAGCACCTACAAAGAAATAATTGATGAATTTAAGGCATTACCCCAAAACAAAGATGTAGAAATTGAAATCATCAAAAAACCCAATACCACAGAATATTACCGCGATCTTTTGCAAGATATTTCGCGCCAAACAGGACCTGATATTTTTACTCTTCACACAGATGACCTTCCTGCCTATCAAGAATACCTCACACCGCTAACCAATGTCCGAGACGAAAACGGCAATTACATCCCTGACACCAAGCTCTTGACGGATTACAAACAAAATATGGCAGACCTTGTGTACCAACAAACCGTTGATCGTGGTCAAATCTATGCCGTAACTAGTTATGTGGAAAGTCTTCAGTTGTATTACAACACCAATATCCTCAACCAAGCTGGAATAGCCAACCCTGCCACAACTTGGGATGATCTGATTAAACAACTACCGCTACTCAACAAACGAGACACTAATAAGCTTAATTTTAACCAATCTGCTATCTCACTCGGAACTGGTATTACCAAAAAAAATGGCAAAATAGACAATGGAGGAGATCTTAATATCAATCGTTTCCAAGAATTATTGCCACTGCTAATTTTTCAAAATGGAGGTCAAATCTATGATCGCGACACAGGCACCAGTCTTTTTGGCTCCGAAAAAACCCAAGCCGAAATCACAACCACCACCAAAGACTTCAATAAAGACGACCAAAACAGCAATCCGACCAATCAAGCCATCAAGTTTTACGAAAGCTTTGCCGATGTCAACAACTCCCACTACAGCTGGAACGGTAACAGCAACGACTCTATCACCTCTTTTGTGGAAGGTAGACTTGCTTATACTATTAACTACAGTTATTTGCAAGATATTATCAAAAACCGCAACCCAAATTTTAAGTATTCTATCGCCAAATTACCTCAATTAGACTTTGAAAATAAGCGAACATATGGATTTTTTTATATGGACGGAATCAACAATGCTCTCAAAAAAGCTGTGGATATAATACCACTAGAAGAAGCCTACAAAACCACTGAAAACAAAGTAGCCGAAAGAAAACTTCAAGTTGCCAAGGATTTTATGTATTTTTTGACAACCCGTAACCAACAACAAGCCTTTGCCAACAAAACAGGACTTGCCTCAGCCCACAAAGATGTTATTGCCGACCAAACGATCAATGGCGATATTGCCACCAGAATCTTTGCCCAAGGAGCACTATACGCCCAAAACTACTACAAACCAGATGTCAAACGAGCAGAACAAATGTGGGGTGATATGATCTATAGGACACAATACGAAAACATGTCATTGGAAGAATCTATTTCTCTTGCCACCAGTGAGTATGGTAACATCATCAAAGACCGACCAAAATTGAGATATTAGAGATATTAAATTACCTGCTAATATTTCGCATCAACTCAAATAAATCAGTTTCGCCATTGAGACATTTGAGTAAACCATCTTGAAACATCGTAATCATACCCGTCGCTTTGGCGGTGTTTCTTATATCTACCAAAGACAAATTTTGATTGGAGAGCAAAACCCTGATCGGATCACTCATTTCCAAGACTTCATAGCAACCAACTCGTCCTTTGTAACCCAAGCCACTACACTTCTCACAGCCTTTGTGCGTATAAAACTCCAATTTTTTGGGAAGGGTCATTCTGGTTTCCTTGGGCATAGACGATAGCTCCTCAATCACCATTTTTTGCTCTCCAGCATTGAGACTTTGCTTGGTTTTACAGTGTTCACACAACTTTCTGACCAATCTTTGACCAATAGCAATTTGTAAGGCATCGGCAATCAAATATCCTTGCAAACCCATTTGCATCAGCCTTGGAATAGCACCCGTAGCGTCGTTGGTGTGAATTGTGGAAAGTACTTGATGTCCTGTAAAAGATGCCTGAACCGCAGTTTGAGCCGTTTCCAAATCACGAATTTCTCCTACCATCACAATATCAGGATCTTGCCTAAGTATAGACCGCAGACCCGACCCAAAAGTATAACCTGTTTCGTCATTAATTTGAGTTTGGGAAATTCCTTCCAGTTTGTACTCAATCGGATCTTCAAGAGTGATAATTTTGTTTTCGCCGTCATTGAGGCTTTGCAAAAAAGTGTAAAGTGTAGTAGTCTTGCCACTTCCCGTAGGCCCAGTAGTCAAAATCAAACCCTGAGGCTTGGCGATGGTTCGCATTACAATATCTTTATTTCGACCAATAAAACCCAATTGGGATAATTCCAAAATTACATTATCAGTACCAAGCAAACGCATTACGATAGAATAGCCGTAGTTGGAGGGAAGCATTGAGACACGAACATCAATTTCTCGCCCGTTAATCTTGAAGGAAAACCGTCCATCTTGGGTAGCCTGAGAGACATTGAGCTTGAGCTTGGACATAATTTTGATACGACTTTCAATGACCCGCTGGGATTCTTTGGGGATTTTGGCAAGATTTTGAAGTACACCATCCATACGAAGTCTAATGTGATAATATTCTTTTTCAGGCTCAAAGTGAATGTCGGACGCCTTACTATCAATGGCTAGTTTGAGGATTCGCTCAATGATTTCAGAAGTAGAATAATTTTGAATATTGGCTTGAAAACTGATGTAAGTATCGTTGTAAGCCATCATTTTGGCAGAATCAATATCAATTTCATCGGACATAAACCGTTGAAGTACAATATGGTCGTAGGTCTTGACCAGCTTTTCCATACTTAGCCTTGATGCAAAATAGATTTTGTACTTGTACATTTTTTTGTCCAAACGGCTCAACAATTCTGCCTGTGCCTCATAACTTGGATCGTTGGTTACCAAAAACAAGTTTTTATCTTTCATAGAAAAAACACCCATTTTGTAGTGTTCCACCTCTTTTTGGGTTAATAATCCAAGGTGAGAAGTGTCAATAGGAAAACCATATAAATTAATATACTCCATACCTTTATTAAACGCCTCTTCTTTCGCGTTCATTTCAATATATTTTTGGTCAAGATCCCCAATCACCCGTGCCATTTTGTGAAGCTGGTTGCTACTTAGGTTTTGGACTTTGGCAGGATTTATCTTACCAATTTTGGTTGTGTCTAGTTCTATAGGCATATATTTTGTATTTATGTTTTGTATTATTTACATTATATTTATAGTATACCATTTATTTTGCAATTAGTAAAGTTTGTGGTAAAGTTTTTTGGGTGTTTTTGACAATCACCAGATTTTGGGGTATAATTAGAAATATGACAACAACAATAGAAAAAACACAAACAGTAGAACAAGAGCCAGAACGAGAAAAAATAAACAGAATATTGGAGAATATGGTGGAGTTTACCCATTGGTATATCCCAAAAGACGAAAAAGCAGAAGAAACCCCTAATTCTAGTATTTTTAGCGATGGAATTGGTATATCACTAGAGATGGACAGTACAAATGCAGACTATAAAAAAAGTTTAATAACTTTGCAAAAAACTCATCAGAGTAGACAAAAAAAGATTAACGAAACAGAAATACGCAAACAATGGTACAGTGGGCAGATTGATGGGTGTGAGATTGAAGAAAATGCCGATAATTATATTAACGCTAGATTTGGCACACCTATTGATGAAGACGGTAGTGTATCTATTGATAAAAATGGTAAATCTTACCCTGCTGTTTATATTGGTAAAAGTCAGATATTCACAGACACAGATGGTAAAGAAAGTGTTTACACAGGAAAGAATGGTTTTGATAGGATGGAAGCTTGGATTTGTGATCTTTGTCCTGAGTTTGGAGATTTAAATCATTTGGCAAAGCGGGAAATTATGGCAAAATTAACCAACCTCAATGGAACAACATTGCTAGTAGGATTTAACTCACCTGATCTTGACAAAAAAATCCAACTAGAAGTAAGAAGCCTAATGACAACCTATATAGATTCTACCACCAAAGGTCTCAACCGTAATTTTGGAGAGGAGCTTATCAGAACCGAATTTGAAAAAATAGCCAAGGAAGTTAGGGTTATTCTTGATAGACCAAAAGACAGCAACAAAACCGAAGAAGAAGCGAACAAAGAAAAATATGAGGATATAATGAAAATCCTAAATGATATTTGGTTTGTAATAGCCGATCTTGCTGGTCTCCATGGGTTCAATGAAGTAGGAGGACAAGGTAAGGGCGATCAATATATCAAAATGGTTCTTGGTCATTTTTTGGCTTTGATACGATTGGGCGGAGATGAAACAGGTTTTTTCTACAGACTTTCTAAACTTAAAGATGAGATATTTTCTATGGTAAAAATATATAACCCAACGCTTGATCAAGAAGATGATATAGAAGCTATGACTTGGGATGATTATTTTAATATAATAATTAGTAGCTTTGACTCTACAGAAATCCTAGATGTATCCGAAGCTCCAGCCTTGATAGAAATGATTGCTAACAACCTAGAAAATGTAGAGGGCAATCCGTTTAAGGAGTTTGGAGAATTGGTCGAAGAAAAAATTACAAAATATTTACCAAAAGCCATTGCAAAACTTAAGCAAAACCAAGAAGATGAACCAACAGAAAGGTCAAAAAAACTAGGTATAAGAGTTAAAGCCAAAGAGCTTAGGCTAAAGCGAATTAATGATGCAAGAGAAGTTACAAAAATACTAAAACAAATGGTCTATACCGACCCAGAAATTATGGCTTGGGTATCAAAAGAATTTGGTAAGACTAATATAGGGGCATTTTTTTCTGACACTAATTTTTGCTTGGGAGATATGATAGCTGATGGTAAATTTAACACGCAAAAAGCCAGAGGTTCTCTTTTGGAAACAATAACAACTACAGATGAAGCTAAAAAAATGAAAGAAAAAGGAGTTATAGAAAAAGATAGATGGTTTAACAGTGCTAGACAAGTCTTGAAAGAGTTTTTTCTCAAAAATTTAGTCTTAAATAACCGATCTATAGAAGCCAATAATCTTAGAAAAAGGTTAAAACTAGAAAAAAGAGTACAAAGAGAAGTTGAGCTATCTAATATGTCAACTATCTTTCAAAACTCATTGAGAAAACTTACATCGCTATTGTCCGTTAATAAATCTGCCAACAAAACAGAAAAGTAAAAAATCAACACCTTGACAAATTCTGTAGTATTTGGTATTATTTATAAGTATAGCTAACCAAATAAAATCTTATAAAATCAACACAAAACCAAAAATTATGGCAATCATCAATCTCAACAAATCCTCACTTACAGAATCCAAAATTGGTAATAATCTACCATTACAAAACAACACAACCATTACCGAGGGTACAGCTCCAAAAACTAGTTTCTTGGCATCCACAGTAGAAGAGCTCAAAAAAGTAAAATGGCCTAATGCCAAATATGTAGCTTCTTGGTCAATTATGGTAGTATGTTTTACCGCAGTGTTTTCTATGATCTTGGGTACCGCTGACCATGTTTTTGAAACAGGTATAAACTTTGTAGACTGTAGCTCCACCAAGGGCAAGTCTCGACCACTAGATACTTGTTTGACTGAGTCAGGACGAAAACTATTTGGCGTAGAAGTAAAATAATCAATAAAAAACCGTGTACCCCTGTCAACCTCGTTGCCACCCCCAAGTACCCTCTCTCGTTTTGCAAGTACTCTCCAATAGGGAGACATTTCAATAAAATGTGTATAAAATTTGCCCCTTGTTAAGGAGCTGTTTTAATCTTATTGTTTTTTATTGTTTTTGTTTTTCTATTTTGTAAGCACAGAAGCAAGAGGTACAAACATAGATTTTTCTGCTCCACAAATTGGGCATTTCCAAGAACTTGGAATATCTTCAAATTTGGTACCGATAGCAATACCACCATCAAGATCACCTTTGGCTGGATCATAAATCAAACTACATTTTTTACAAATCCATTTACCCTCTATAGCTGCTATATCCAAGGTGTTATTAGTTTGTTTTTCTAGCAATTCGTCAAGGGTTTTTTGGTATTGGTTGGCGTGGTGTTCTTCAATACTAACTAGATAATCAAACCGTCTACTAGCCTCTTGAAACATAGTAGCGTGTTCTTTAGATTCTTCAATCTGCTCTTGGAATTCATTGGTGGCAAAAGCGTCTTTTTCGGTCTTGGCAGTCTCCAAAAACTCAGGATACATAGTCGTATATTCGTAGGTTTCGCCTTCTACAGACATTTGAAGACACTTGGAGACTAGTTCTTTTTTTTGATCTTCGGTCAAAGCATTCACATCATTAACCACTAATTCTGGATGCAAAAGTGCAAAATGACTACCTGCGTGTTGAGTTTCTTGGGCAGCAGTCTCTCGGAATAATTTGGCAATATCTTTGTAGCCAAGTTGTAGGCAAAGGTTGGAAAAAAAAGTGTATTTTTGACATGCTTGGGACTCACCAGCAAAGGCATTGCTAAGGTTAATTGGGGTTTGTGATTGATTATTAGACATAATTTTAAATTTTTAGATTATAAGTTTTTGACTTGTTTTTAGCTTATATAAGTCTAATATAATTATGGTTTAGTCTAAAGTTTTTGTCAAGTAGATATAGTCATTGCTAATTTTTACTCTACACTATAACTAATT
>JAYWGE010000237.1:0-3763 GCA_043778455.1 bacterium | reverse complement strand
TGCATTTATACCCATCAGTGCTGGTATTACAATCAAATTTAGTCCCTATATAAGAGTTCCCCACCCAGCCATATTTGGAAGTTATTGAGTTGATTGTAGCTGCTTTTACGGTTAGTTTTGTATTTGAATTATTTAGATTTGCAATCATCAAAGATCCGCTAACAGAGACAATCATCAAGACTGAAGTTAGAATGTACTTGAGGAATTTATTTGTTTTTGTTTTAGACATTAGGCGATTTTTTTAAATAGTTTGTGAGTGTTTTAATATTTTATTCCTATTTGTCATAAGTATAGCTAATTTTTAATTTATAGTCAAATTACAATATTAAAAAAGTGTATTTGCATAAACAAAAAAATTATGGTATACTTAAATGTGTAGGACAAACTTAACAAATAAAATACAAATAAATGACTCAAACCGTACAAATAAACGAGCAATTGTTCAATTTTGGAGCATTTGGAAAAGTCAACACTATAATAGTTATTTTGATATTGCAATTATTTAGATTCTTATGCAGTCTAGCAGTACAAAGTAAAATTATTTGGCAGAATTATTCCTTCAAAATCAACCACCAAAATACATATTTGCTAACTAAAAAACTACTATTGTAAGATTAAAAAATACACTCAATCACAAAAAATATACTTATTCCACACCCAACTTTCACTATTACATTTTTATATCATCTCGTGATAACTTTCGTTCAAAACTAATTTTGTAAACATTGACAAAGAAATGGGTATATAAACAAAAAACCTTAAAATAAACACAAAACATATGCCTCATATCTCTGCTCCAGAACTATTAATTCTTGGATTTCTTGCAATCGTTTTCTTTGGCGCCAACAAAGTGCCAGAAACAGCCAAATCCCTAGGTCAAGCATTCCGTGCTTTCAAAAATGAAATTAAAACTGTAGAAACTGATGTTAAATCAGCAGACTTATCAGTTGATTTTGATGCTAAACCAGAAGTCAAAACTGAAATAAAACACGCCTAAGAAACTTTTTGAACAAAAATATAGCTAAATATGTCCACAAACCTAGATAATATAGATAAAATAACTACAGACAAAACTACCGAAAAAACCTTTTGGGAACATCTTGGCGACAGCAAAAACCTAATATTCCAATGCCTGTTAGTTTGGTTGGTTGGAGTTGGTCTGTGTTGGTGGCAATTCAGTGGTATTTTTGCAAAATTAATTGAGCCAATTCAAAAATATAATCTTAATCTCAATTTCTTATCTCCCTTTGATGGTTTGATGTTTACTATCAAAATTATTTGCCTCTCTGGATTTATCGTTACGGCACCCATTATTTTTACAATTATTTGGCGGTATGTATCTGATATTTTTAGTGAACAGCAAAAAAAAACGATGAACATTTATCTTATAGTTAGCAGTATATTAGGATTTGTAGGTGCTTACTACGCCTTTTCTTCCATTATTCCTGTATCTCTAAAATTCCTACTAGAAATCACACCAACAGGCACCAGTTACTTACTCACAGGCACAGAATATCTCAATTTTATTTTGTCCACAGTAATTTTTCTAGCAGTTTTTTTCCAGCTACCAATTATAGTTTTTGGACTAGTACAGTTTGGAATTATGACCAAAGCTCAAATTACAGCTAAGCGAAAAGAAATTTACTTTGGTGTTTTAGCTCTATCTGCAATGTTTGGATCTCCTGACATTTTTAGTTGGTTACTGTCATCGGCTTGTATATTTGCCTTACTTGAAATATCATTAATATTAACTTCCCTAATCAAAAAACCAATCACAACTTCTTTAACTTAATTCTCACCTAATTTTTATTCTATATGTCTACAACTTCATCTAAAACTTCTTCAGCAATATCAAAAAAAGAATTCCTAAAAAAATCTCTATTTGGAATGTTTTCCTTTGTCCTTATGTCTTCCGGCGCTTTTAGCTTGTTTGGTTTTGGCAAATCAGAATCCAAAAATAACTCAGCCAAAGGTTTTGGCGGTAATGGCTATGGTGTCTAATTTTTTGTAAAAATTAATACTTACCCAACTATATTATTTCAATAAACTTGCCAAAAAAACAAAAATTGTTTATAATTAAACTACAGCTGTAGTTGTAATAATAACTAAGGTAAATCGCTGACTAGTCCGACCTTCAAAGCTAAAAACAGTCATAACAATAACAAAACAACCAACAATTCCAACCAATATGTCAAACAACAAACTATTCGTACATGGCTTTAGAGCATCAGTACCCCTAAGCGACAGAACCCAAATGATCACAGATCTATTTTCAGACTATGGTAACATCAAACTAAACGATGAAGACTCAACGCCAATGATCGCTTTTATTAAAGATAAAGAAAAAGGTGAAGGTTTCTACAAAAATTTCTGTTTTGTAACTATGGAAGACAACGAATCTGCAGAAGCTGTTGTTGCCAACTGTAACGGATATGAATTTCCTAAAGGTATTATTCTTTCAGTATCTATTGCCGAAGAAAGACCAAGAACCAATCAATAATCCAAAATAAACTTAAAGCTAATTATCTATATTCCCATTAAAAGTGGGAGTTTTTCTTGCCCTTAAACTTAAGACAATGGTATACCCAATCCTTTGTCAACATTCACAAACTTACACACAGAATTACTTTGAAAGTAAGGATTTACTACTTAGTGAAAAGTAATTAGTGTAAGCTTAGGTGGGGAACAAGTATATTTTAAACTTTGTGGTATTTTTTTGATTATTTTTTCAACTACTACTAATATTTTAATTATACAATAATTACTTTTTATTGGCAAATGTAAATACTTCAATTCAAATCCAAAGTGCGACACCCTCTATTCAAGAATAAAACTTTGACAGTAATAAAATGCCTATTTAATGAAACCTAGTTTATATTGTTGCAAATGCGTCATTGATAACTCATCTCAGAATATAAAAGGTACTTGCTTGGGTAAATTTTGAATTGCAATAAACTTAAAAGCATAAAAATCAAAGACTTGACCAATTAGCAAAAATAGTTCATAATTATAATAATCAAATTAAACTGCTATGTCTTCTATTCGAAACACCAAAAACCGCATCAAATCAGTCCAAACCACTGCCAAAATTACCAAAGCAATGAAAGCTATTGCTGCAATGAGGCTCAAAAGGTATACCGCCAAGGCATTGCACATTGAAAATTATACTTTGACACTTCAAAAATCTATCAATGGTGTTCTCAAAACTTTACCATCTGCTGTCAATTCGCCTATTTTGTTGGGTAATCCTGAGGGTAAAAACTTGGTTATTGTCATCGGTCCATCTCGTGGATTTTGTGGCGGTTTGCACAGGACCTGCGTATCCGAAACTATCAAATACTTTGCCAAAAAAGGTATTGACATCGCCAACTCTTCCCAAGCTGATATTATTACCGTCAACCGACCTGCTAAGCGAACTATTTCCAAAACAGGTGGTAGTATCATAGCTAGTTTTGATGGTCCATACAAGGACATTGACACTTACAAAGTCCTTCCAATCTCCGAATTGATCTATCAATTATGGCTTAGCGGTGGCTACAAATCTGTTCATTTAGCATTTGCCAAGGCTAATTCTGCCCTAGTTGCCAAGATTGAGGTCAATCAGTTTTTGCCATTTGAGTTTGATATGGATTCCAATCACACACCCGTCAATATTGATACTGACTATGATTCGCTTATTAAAGAAATCATCCCGCAACTAGCTCAGGCAGAGGTACACTATGGATTACTGTTGACTCAAACTGCCGAAGAAGGTGCTAGAATG
>JAYWGE010000236.1:0-3768 GCA_043778455.1 bacterium | reverse complement strand
AAATAAATTCAGGATGACAGTTTTGGGTTCGGTGTGGTAGTAAATTTTGAAGCTTAGTTGGTTGGGGTTAAACTCATACTAAATTAATTATGCATTTCAAAACTAATTTTATTACAATTGAGTGGTATTCTTTACTTTGTTCAAAATGACAACGAGTTTTCCATTCTACCCACCCCAGCGACCACGATATTGCAATGATTCTGCCAAATGTTTGATCTGAATATTTTGGGAATTGTCTAGGTCGGCAATCGTTCGGGAGAGCTTGAGAATACGGATATAACCACGGGCAGAGAGCTTAAATTTATCAACAGCTTGGGATAATAAGTTTTCGGTTTGTTTGTCCAAAACGCAATATTTTTGAATCATCGCAAGGTTCATTTCGGAGTTGGTAAAGATTTTTTCGCCCACAAAACGGCTAGTTTGGATGTCTCTGGCTTTTTGAACTCTAGCACGAATATCGGCACTTTTTTCAGACATTTGAACGGATTGCAATTCGTCTTTGGTTGGTCGGTTTACTTCTACTTGCAGATCTATTCTGTCCAAAATTGGCCCACTAAATTTGGCTTGGTACCGAGCAATAGCACTTCGGTTTTGGGGTTTGTTACTAGCATCAGGATCATTAAGATCAAAACCACTAGGTGTTGGATTGGCGGCTGCCAAAAGGTAAAAACGACTGGGATACTGCACCGATCCACTGGCACGACTAATGGTTACTGAGCCATCTTCCAACGGTTGACGCAGGGCCTCAATGCTTTCGCGACTAAATTCTGGAAACTCATCCAAAAACAAAACCCCTCTGTGAGCAAGGCTAATTTCCCCAGGTCTGAGCTTACTACCACCGCCAACTATGGCAATATGGCTACAAGAATGGTGAGGCGACCGAAAAGGTCTTTCAATTTTTATATCTTGACCGTCCAGCATCCCCGCCACGGAGTAAATCTGGGTAACTTCTAGTATCTCATCCTCTGTCATTCTGGGTAGTATACCGCTATAAGCTCTTGCCAAAAGGGTTTTTCCGCTCCCTGGTTGACCGATAAACATTACATTATGCCCACCACTAGCCCCAATTTCCAAAGCTCTTTTTGCCATCGGTTGACCTTTGATATACGCCATATCGCTAGGTAAGATTTTGTCGCTGTGTCTGTCATTATAGTTAATCAAATCTACAGGAACTACTGGCTCAAGACCTTTCTCGGTGTTCAAATATCCTACTAAAGATGTCAATGACTCCACCGCAAAAACCTGTATACCTCGCACTAGCCTTGCCTCACTGATATTTCCTGCTGGTACAAAAACCTTTTCAAAGCCGTTATTTCTCGCCCAAAGACACATTGTCAAAACTCCATTAACAGCTCTTAGGTTACCATCGAGAGACAATTCTCCCAAAAAAATATATTTGTCAGAGACTTTTTTACTCACAAACCCCATCAAGTTGAGAATGCCAATTGCCATCGGTAAATCCAAGGATGAGCCACTTTTGACGACATCGGCAGGTGCCAAGTTAATGGTAATTTTGCCCAGTGGAAACTCGTAGCCCGATTGCTTGATGGCAGATTTGATCCGTTCTCGGCTTTCTTGTACAGCTTTGTCAGGCAAACCAACTATGATTACGGCTGGTAATGATGGGCTAATATCCACTTCACATTCTATGAGCTGGGTCTGGAGACCGATGTGGCTAGTGGTAAAAATTTTGGTAATCATAATAATAAGTATTAGTTGATGGCATTAGTTAGCTGTTAGGTGGGTATTGTGTGAAGGGTTGGTCAGATGTTAATTTTTAGTAGTTATATTTGAAGTCTAAATTAAAACCATCTTGTTGTCAAAAAATATTAAAAAAAGCTAAAAAAGACCTCCCATTAGTGTTAGGAATGAGAGTATCTTGTGAAGTCTAATTTTTTTATTTAAACTTTTTATTCAGTTGTTTATTTAGCCAATTTTTGTTCCAGTAGCGTTATAGATATCATAACCTGTAGCATTTGGATTGGTTCTTGTGTTTTGGTTAAACCATGGCAAGTAATTACCATTAGCGTCAAGATAAGTGGTATAGGTATAAGCGTAGTATTTGATTACACCTGTTCTACTGTTTATTTGCTTGTATTGGTATGTGTAGTAATAAATTCTAGTTCCAGCTGGAGCTGTGGTTCTGACTTGTTGACAAATTTCTTTGACGCCATAATATGGTTTATTGTCAATAACCAAATGGGCTGGATCAACTAGATTTTTAACATCATCACATTCAAAAGATACATAACCTGAAGCGTTGAACTGAGCTGTCCTATAAACAGTATTCCAAATACCTGGTGTACCAGCTGTTGTTGAAGGGACAAACTCTTTGTATTCAATACCTGCTTTTTGCTTGTAATAGACAGTAAATGTTACGGGAGCGGTGGCAGGGCTGATATTACCAGCTGGATCAGTTTGGGTGGCGGTAATAATGTGAGTTCCTGGGTAAGCAATTGCTGTGGCAGGACATGTCCAAGATCCTGTAGATGTAGCAACGGTTGTACAAATTATTGCTCCAGTTCCATCGGTTACTTTGATTGTAGCCATTGGTTCTGCAATTCCAGAAATAACTGGGGTGGCAACACTAACAGAGTTAGCAGTTGGAGTTGTGATCACAGGAGCGACGGGAGCTGTGGTATCTTTGAGGACTGAGGCTGTGGCGTCTGCAGATGGAAGACCATTTGGGCCTGTTTGGTTGACTGTTACAGGAACTGAGGCTGCGTCAGGAATACCTGTAACATTAAGTGGGATACTAAATGTACCTCCAGCTGAACATACTCCAGTACCTGTTACGGCGTTAGTACCAGTTCCAATAGTTACACTAACTGTATTACCAGCTACACAAGTTCCTGTTACAGGATAAGTGGCTTGATTAGCAGGAGTGACTGCAGGTAAGGTGTTTAGAGTAGGGGCAGCTGCAGCATTGGTATCAACGCTAAATGTTTGGGTGTTGGATGGGGCAGAGACATTGCCTGACGGATCTTTGGCTGTGGCTGTGATTGTATGTGAACCTTGGGTCAATGGGGTTGTAGGTGTCAATGACCAGTTTCCAGTTGCACTAACAACGGCAGTTCCAATGATTACATTTCCTTCTTTGACTGTGATAGTAGCTCCTGCTTCACTAATTGGAAGTGTTCCAGAGATAGTTGGAGTAGCGGTTGCACTAACAGAGTTAGCAGTTGGAGTTGTGATCACAGGAGCGACGGGAGGGGTTTCATCTTTAAAGCCATAGTTAGCATCATTAATACTACTTACATTACCTGTGGTTGTGTTTAATGTTAAGACTTGATTTGAAATTAATCCATCAGTTTTGTCACCTGTTTTATCATAAACCAATAATTCGTTACCAGTTTGTAAAAAAGATATTTCACAAACACCATCTGCCAAGTTTGTAAATCTATATGTACCTGTAACATCAGTAACAGCTGTGTAATAGACAGGAGATCCGCCCACCATATTACTACAGGTCATATTAATAATCATATTTCTAGCTGGATAAGCTGATTCAAAAGCGTCTTTTTGTGCGTTGTTGTTTTGGTCAAACCAAACAGTACCAGAAATACTACCATTTACATTGGATGGTGGGGCAGCTTGTACTGGAATATTGGCAATTACTCCAGCTGAAAAACTAGCTATGGTCAAAAGAGATAGCGCTGTGGTTAGGTTTTTGTTAGGCATATTTTTGTATATTTTTGTTATTATAATTTTTGTATTTTTGTTATTGTGTTTTGACGATATATAGATTGTTTAAGGTTGTTAATTATA
>JAYWGE010000235.1:0-3902 GCA_043778455.1 bacterium | reverse complement strand
AAACCCAAAATATTCTTTGTATTCTTTTGGCAATAGTTCTGTTCATCGTTCTGACTTCTTTGTACGCAGGTCAAATCCAATTGCTCAATTTTGTTGGTACCAAGTTTCTCAATACACCCAAAGAGAATCTGATTGTCATTGAAACCACTTTTAAAGATCTTGGAGTAGATATCTTGGTTGGGGCTGGTATTTACCTCAAAACTGCGGTTGACTTTGCGATATTGACAGGAATATTGATGGCAAAATACCCAGGATTCAAGAACAGAATCGCCATTGAAAACGGAACCGCCCTTGGTAACGCCCTTGGAACTGCTGTGGTTTTGACTATTTGGTTTTTCTTTAAAGATATTCAGTGGCTGTTGGCACTAATGGTTTTGGTGGCATCGCTTGTGCTGTTTGAACTTGCCAAAAGTGGCTTGGAACACATAGAAGAAGCCGAGCACGAGGGTCAAAAAGTCCCCAATTTTGTTAAGGTATCTGCCCAAAAAATCAGCTTTGTCTTGGATAAAGTTATGGTCATAGTCTCGCCTGTTTTGTCCAAAATAATGCCTAGTATGAAGTTTGATTCTACCAAGCAATTGAGCTTTAAGGGTCTTTTGTTGGCTAGTTTTACTATTCCGTTTATTTTGGGATTGGATGATTTTGCTGGATATGTAACATTATTTAATGTAGTCAATGTCTTTGGTTTTGGAGTTGGAGTATTTTTGGGACACACAATTCTCAATGTAGCCTTGTTCATCAATCCGCATTTTACTACCCGTGCCGTCAAAAACCCAGTAGTATCGCTCATCGGAACTCTTGCCTTCATTGGTCTTGGTCTATATGGTTTGTTTGAAGTAGGCAAAATCACTCTTGAAATGTTGCATATCATCAAGCATTAGAAATAAACCTAATTAAGTCTAATCAAATCTATGACCGACCCAATCATTCAATTCATCAAATTTATGGGAATAGGCGTTTGGAACACTGTTTTTGACATAGTTTTATGGCATCTACTTCTCAAAATCTTACCACCCAAACTCCAAAAAGTAGGCATAGCCCAAGCTATCTCTTTTGGCACAGCAAGTGTTGTTAGTTTTGTTCTCAATTTGTATTTGACTTTTGGTGATAAAAATCTTAGTGGTAATCTTGGTAATCTAGGTTTAATTTTTGGTAAATTTGTTGTGGTAACAATATTTTTTACAATGTTTTCTAGCGTCCTAATTACTTTTTTGGCAAATTATAACACAAAAGATATAATAAAAAACCAGCGACTAAGTCAAAAATTGAACCAAAAACTCATATCCAAATTGGTGGTAGTTATCATCACCCTGCCCTTGACCTACTTTACCTATAAATATTTTGTATATTTGTAAATATTATGTCGTTTCCAAGCTTAGTTTCCAAAAATCAAATCCAAAAACTAGCCCAAGCTAACATCCATTCGCTATATGACCTGATTACCTTTTTGCCTTTTGACCTTGAAAACATTGCTCCAATAGACAGTTTTTTTGATTCTAATACTTTTAACACAGGTTTTAATACCAACTTGGACATAAATCAAACCAGCGACAAACCAAATAGCAAAACCAAATATTTATTTCAAGGAGTCCTGACAGATCTCCAAATCCGCTCATCAGCTATAGGGCAAAGCTATCTGTACTTGAGCTTAAAATCTACAGTCAACTCAAGTTCTGCCAATCATCTTGTGCAGTGTTACTATTTTGCCAGTAGCCAATATACAGCCAAAAGCCTAAAAATTGGATTGGAATACCAAATAATCTTGATCAATAACGGCAATCTGTGGAGTGTGGACAAACTGGCTCTCAAAACAGAAACACAATCAAATAACCAAATAAATTCAAAAACTCAAGATAATTTCAAGCTAGGTAACGCAACTATCCAAAATTACCTTTTGCCCAAATATCCCAAACGAGGTGTTTTTATGTCACAATTTTTTGCCCAAATTCATAGTCAATTACCCGAAGTTTGTTACCAATTAGACCTAACAGGTTTTGTGCCAACCAATGCTTTTTTGCCTAATAAAATAAATTTATTTGGGATTCACCACCCTAAGATTTCTGCTGATTATTTTGCAGCACTTCAAAATTGGACTGCTCTTGGCGTCTTCAAAAAACTAGCCTTAATGAAGTGTTTGGATCAACAAAAAGAACAAAAATATGCCAAATCTAGCCAGTTGGATATAGATTTTCTCAAACAACTCAGTGGTAATTTACCTTTTGATTTATCCATATCTCAAAAAACTGCTATTTGGACATTATTGATAGGAATTACTGATGCAAACCACAAATTGGAAAAGTCAAAAACCTTGACAAAATAACCAAAAACTGTCATTATTAATACAAGTCTTAATTGACAAAACAACCCAAGTATTAACACTTATCTCAATTTCTACCTCAATCTTTATGTCCCAAATCACCCTTCAAGGCAACACAATCAACACCATCGGTTCGCTTCCAACAGTTGGTTCCACTGCAACAGATTTTAGTTTTGTAGACGAACACCTTGCCACAAAATCTTTATCTGATTATTTTGACAAAACCATTATTCTCAATATTTTCCCCTCAATTGACACAGGTACTTGTGCTAGTTCTGTACGCAAATTTAACCAACTAGTCTCTGGAATGGACAATGTAGTTGTTTTGTGTATTTCCAAGGATTTACCGTTTGCTCACACTCGTTTTTGCGGAGCCGAAGGTATTAATAATGTCAAGTCTTTGTCCGATTTTCGCTCTGACGATTTTGGTAAAGAATATGGTTTGATTTTGGCAGATAGCCCTTTGCAAGGTTTGTTAGCCCGAGCGGTGGTGGTTATCAAAGACGGTTTTATTGCCTACACAGAATTGGTAGAAGAAATTACTCAAGAACCAAATTATGAGAAAGTTTTGGTCAGCTTGTAACAATAAAAGTTGAAATATAGATCGTAGCAGAGGGTTTATCCCTCCATAAAAAACCAACCTAAAGACAAAAAACACTCCACCAGACCACAATATGCTTTTTAAACATATTTTCAAATACCTAAACCCTAGTAATCTGTTGATGTTGGGGTTAATTTTTTTGACATTATTAAATTGTTGGCTCAGCTTTGAAAACCTAAAAACTCAAGACCTAAAAGATGACTTTGATGGTATTATTAGGATTTTGGAAGAGAAAAAACCACCTACAAACTCCAAATACCCAACTAAGTATTTAGCTAGTAGCAATCTTGGTAATATTTTTTTGGACAATAAGAACAAATACGAAATTGGTCATCAATACAAAATCTCAGGTAATTTATCTCGTTATCAATTAGATTATGGCGACAGCAAAAACCCTTGGGTCAAAAAAATTAGTTTTGACAGTTATTATATCAGTTCGGGTATAATTGGTGAGATCAATAATGTCAAGATTATAGAAAATATTGGTTGTGATACAATCTGCGATATTGTCAATCTAAATCAAAAAAACCAAAACAGTCTTCTTGGATATTACGACCAACAAATTTGCAAAAACCTTTATTGGCTGTCTACTTGGTTTGGAAATACATGTACTCAGTCCTTGGCTTGGAGTAACGGTTTGGTGCTTGGTCAGGGTAATTTATTTGATAGTGATACCAAAGAGAAGATTAAAAAACTAGGTCTAACCCATCTAATTGTTGTTTCGGGATCCCAAGTTGGGCTAATTTTTGCTTTTGGAGAATGGTTTTTGAGTTGGTTTGGTCTCAACAAAAAATGGCAATTTTGGGGTTGTATGGTTGGGGTTTTACTCTTAATTGGTATTGTAGGTGTTCAAGCTCCCGTACTAAGATCTAGTATTAGCATCATTTTAGCAACATTATCTTTGGTGTTTTTGGGCAGAAAACTAAACCCAGTGCGAGGATTGTTGTACAGCGGAATTATTTTACTTTGGTGCAATCCGTTTTA
>JAYWGE010000234.1:0-3931 GCA_043778455.1 bacterium | reverse complement strand
CAACACTTTTGGTCGGTTCGGAGTTGATTCCAACTAGGATTTGGGTGGTGATTTTTTTGGCAGTTTGTAGTATCGTTCCATCGCCTCCAAGGGTAATTATTAGCTCAAAATTTTCAAAATTAATATCATCAATTTGGGTGTCTTTAATTACTACAAAGCTAATTCTATATTTGTTTAGCTCATCCACAAGAGTTTTTTTGACGCAATGGTGGTTTTTATCGTCATTTTTGATAATTTTGCATTTGTTTGTTTTTATGCCTTGCAAATTACCGTTTCGCTTCAGATATTCTAGGCGAGTTTCTTTTTCAATAACCAAGACTTTATTGATTCTAGTTGGGTTTTTAATCTTTTTTTGACTATTTTGATAAGAGTTATTTTGTAGATTTTCAATAGCTACTAGTCTTTTGTTGGGTTCAAATTTTTGTAGTGTTTGGTACGCTACCGTTGGCATATAGTCTTGATAATTTTGGTTGTGAAAGATTTTTTGGCGGATTACCGTTGATTTTACAATATGCTGTATGTCAAGATAACAGAAGGTTTGCTCAGTTTTTTGGAACGGTTCTCTAAAACACATTTCTACAATTGGATTGCCCGAATAAATAGTGTCAAAACTCGGCGTCTCATTTAGGATATAATGAACCCAAGATTCGTTAGTTTCAAAATCAGGCACAGGTACAACTTCAAAAGGTATACCCAGCGGTTTGGTTAATAATTCAATGGTTTGACTCAAAACTGATGTTAAAATCTCACGGCGTTCGTAATAAGTAAAAGGATTTTTAGTTGTTAATTCTTCTTGGGAACTACCAATTCCAAATATTATCTTGCTTGGTTTGTGACTCAAAATCTGCTCAATAGCGTCCAAATGTCCATTGTGAAACGGTTGAAATCTACCGATATAAAGACTTGTTTTTCCTATTTTAGGGTAGTTTTTTGTAGTTGGAAATATATCTTTTGGCAAATTTGTAGGCATATTAATAACTATAACATACAACCAGGTTTATTGGCAAGTTTTCTGGGTTGAGCAACATATTTATCCCTCCATAATATACTTCAATCTATTGTCAACATTCATAAACTTGCAGACAGATTAGCTTTGAATGAAAGTTAAAGTAGGTTGTTTATTCACTTAGTGAAAAGTAATTAGTGTAAGTTGGGTGGGGAACAAGTATAGATGTAAGTTAAATATAGTGTTTACATAAAAAACTCCCCCAATAATAGGGGGTTTAAATAATAGTTTAGCTCTTATTTAGTTTTTGGTTTCTGTTTTTTTGTCAGTCTTTTTGTTGCGATAAAGCATGGCAATACTAATTGCTCCGAGGACAATAATCATTTGGAAGATAATTGCATTAGCTTCGTCAGAATAGCCTCCAGTTCTAGGTAGTTTTGTTAATTTACCTGTTTTTTCTGTTAGTAGTTTTAGATCTTCCTCATCGGTTGAGCTAGATTTTTGACCGTTGCTTTGACCATTATTTTGGTTGCTAGCTTGGCTACTACTTTGAGAAGAACTTTGGCTGGAACTGTTATTTTGATTATTATTGTTAATTGTTATTACAGTTTGACCACCATTGGTATTTGAAGTTGGTGTTGTAGGTGGTTTTGGTGCAGATGAAACCGCAGAGCTGATAGGAGTAGGAAGTGGGGCAGGTGCCTTATAAATACCTACTTTTACAGTTGGGGTTATTTTTCCAGCGATCGCCTTTACAGGTACATTA
Source organism: bacterium (assembly GCA_043778455.1). Taxonomy (GTDB): domain Bacteria; phylum Patescibacteriota; class JACMRA01; order JACMRA01; family JACMRA01; genus JAYTWQ01. The sequence continues at coordinate 2,219 of JAYWGE010000234.1, read as the reverse complement.
TTTGGGGTGGTTAAGTTGTAGCCTGTTGGAATATCAAAACTAATTGTATAATCTCCAGGAATTACACCTACTGAATAGTAACCATCCAAACCAACTATAGCGGTGTATGTATCAATACCGTTAGTGATTGTAATTATTGTTCCTGCTGGTAGGTTAGTGCTGGTTTCGTCGTTTCCTTGAATACCGTCATTGTTGGTGTCAAAGAATAGCCGTCCACTAATTATTACCACATCATCTATACTCAAAACTGGAGTTGAGATGTCAGAATTGTCGTTGTCGCTGTAAATATCGTCGCCATTTGTACCGTCTTGGCTTACACCTGTTTGGTTATAAATAGAACCGTTTACGACTGGATCAATTTTGACTCCAAAATAGACATTGATAATTTCTCCAGGATTGATTGTGTTAATGTAAAATAGACATAACGAACCTGCTCCTGTGTTGTCGCACACCCATCCTGGTGTAGAGTTTGCATCTTCAAAAGTTGTGTTGGCAGGAACAATTTCAGTTATTGTAGTGCCTGTTGCAATTGCTTGACCACGATTTTCTACTTTTAGTTTGTAGGCAATACTTTGGTTTGGCAAGAAGGCTGTGTGGTTAGTGGTCTTTCCAATGCCCAAATCTAACGGTGTAGCAGAACTTGTGGCGCTGCTACTGGTTATACTTGAACTGGTACCAGAGCTAGAGTTTGTAGCTGAGGAACTATTAATTTCTGAGCTTGGTGTTTCTGATGACTCGGATACTGGTGTTGGGGAACTTCTAGGGTTTTTGATTGTTACAGAACTTGCAGAGCTTATATCACTGGAATTTGTTGTTGAGCTTCCACTTGTTGTACTTGAACCAGCGGTTACTGAGCTTGTGGCTACAGTTGAAGAACCTGTAGTGTTTGAGCTAGAACTAGTATCTGAAGGATCTTTAATCGGTGTTCGGGAACTCGTAGAGCTTAGGTTGGTTACTGAGCTGTTGCCAATTGTGATTACATCTATGCCACCTCCTGATGAGGATGTTGTGGTTGTTGAAGAACCGTTAGTTGTACTTGAAGTACCTACAGTTGAACTTCCTGTTGTTGATGAACCGTTTGTGGTTGTACTTGAGTTTGTTGTTGAAACAGGTGTTGAAGTTGGGTTGGTTGTACTTGAACCAGCGGTTACTGAGCTTGTGGCTACAGTTGAAGAACTGTTAGTTGTACTTGAAGTACCTACAGTTGAACTTCCTGTTGTTGAAGAACCGTTTGTGGTTGATGAGTTTACAGATGAAACTGTACTTGATGTAGCACTTGAAACGGCAGAGCTTGAAGGTGGTTTTGCTCCTAGTGGAGTTGTTTCATTGGCTGTATTGTTGCTTGTGTTAATATCTGGGCCGTGGGTTCCATCGTTACCAATACCAACTGTATCTTTGATGATTGCAGTGATAGGAGTGTTTGGTTTGACTTTGACAGCTAGTTTGATTGTGCCATATTGACCTATAGCTAGGTTACCAATGTTAAATGTTGCACCTGATCCAGAGTTACCTCCGTTGGTGATATTCCATCCTGGTGTGCTATTAGTTGGGTCAAATACTGTTCCAGCAGGGATAATATCGCTTAGTTTGACGCCTGTTGCATCAAGCGATCCGATGTTTGCATAGTCAATTGTATAGATGATAATTCCATCTGGGTTGCTGGTGATTCCGTCATCGGTAATAGTTACCTTAAGGTCAAGACCTGCAGTAGGTGGGGTATATAGTCCCCGTTTACCTGCGTCTACTGTAACATTTGGAAGGGCGGTTACGGTTGTAACATTGCTACCGTTGGTCATAGTGTAGCCTGTTGGGTAATTGATAGTAACAGTGTAATTACTACCAGGAACGACTGATTGAGAATAAGTTCCATCTGGATTAATTGGTACTGTGTATGTGTGAACACCATCAGTCATAGTTACTGTTGTTCCAGCTGGTAGGTTACCATTTGGTTCAGTTGTGTCTTGTGTTCCGTTGACATTTCCATCCATAAAGATTTTACCTGTAATAGTTCCTGGAATATATAATCCAACTGGAATTACGGTGGAAACTTGATTGGAAACTACTGTGATTGGAGTTAAGTTTGGTGTGGTGATGATGTAGCCTGTAGGGGTAACCATTTGAATTGTGTACACACCAGGTAGCATTGTGGTTGTGAGGTAGCTTCCATCTGGATTTACAACTGGAGTGGCTACGACATTGCCATCTTTGTCAATGATTTT
>JAYWGE010000233.1:0-3940 GCA_043778455.1 bacterium | reverse complement strand
ATATTCTTTGAAACAAAATACAGAAAGTGGCGTAATTGATAAAGAGAGAGCTATAGGTGATCTTATGTTTCAACAAGCCAATATTGCGAATACGGAAGGGTTTTTTGAAGGTAGAAGAGGTTTACAAAACCAAATAGATAATGAGGGGTACTTTCATCCAGGAGTTGATAGAGCTAAAATGAATATCAATCAACGGATAGTAGAACCTGTTAGTAAAGCAAGGCAAGCTGCACAAAGGTGGAGTGGCAATCTATTTTCACCAATTCCTCCACAAACTAAATAGCACAATAATTAATTCTCCCTTATTAAACAGATGGATGGGTGTTACTGTAGTTTTAAAACCTCACCTAGCCTCTCACTACAGGAGAGGAATATAACCCCATTGCTTCGTAACAACCCCTTAATAAGGGGCAAACTTAATACTAATATTACTTGGTATTACGATAGTTTTTAACTCACCATTGGCAAGATTGTGGTGTAATATTTCTTGTCCAGCCAAAACTCAGTGGCTACTTTTTTGTATATTCCCAAATGCTCAATTTCAATTTGGACTTTGACCAGTTCAATGTTTTGGTCTTGGATTTCCAAAATAGATTTGAAGAGTTTGGTTTTAATTTCTTTCACTAGCTCTAGGTTTAGATTAGCTTTTAGCTTGAGGGTAACTGTGGGGATTTCTGTTTTTGTTTCAGTTTTGGTGGCTATTTCGTTGGGGTTTTTGAGTAAGTTGATCCAGTCAATTTTTTGGAGTATATCTCTTCTTTGGGCTGATATTGGAGTTTCAGTTTTGTCCAATAACTCCAGCACACCACTGCCAAAAGGCACAACAGACTCAAAGATAAACTTAGTGTTTTCCACAAATTCTTTGACATCTTCAACGGTTGTTTCTTCATCCTCACCGATTATAACCTCTTCTTTAGTGTCTTCTTTTTTCTTGGATTTTGGTTCTTCCACCTTGGCTTTTGCCAAAAATATTTGCTTTTCCGCAAGTATTGGCGACAGTTCCATTGCTTTTTTGGTATAGACCACACCGTCTAGCGGAATGTCTAGAGTACTGGTTACATCTACACTGAGCATCATTTTGTTGCCAACTTTGGTAAATATCTTGCGAATTTTTTCTACAAGAACAATATAAATATCGTCGTAACCTGACACTTCTCTGAGCCATTTTTCTACTTTTTTGTATTCTCCAAGAGGATTTCCTGAGACATATAATCCTAAAATTTCTTTTTCCATCATCAAAATTTCCAGTTTTGACAGTTCCTCAAAATCAGTTTTCCACGGTGATTGGGCTTCAGCTGTTGCAATTTCTTCTGATGATCCACCACCAAAGTCAAACAAATCATCAGTGGCAATTTTTTTGGATTCTCGGCGACTAGATATATTTTCCAATATTTTGTCCACATTTGCTATCAAAAAAGACCGTGTTTCTACAAAAGAATTTTGATTTGATTTTGAGTCTAATTTTGCACTTATTTTTGTGTCCAAAATTGTATTTGAAATTTGACTAGACGTATCGGTGTTCATATTTTTGTTCATATTTTAAGTATAGTTTGAAAATTTATTTTGGTCAAACAGAAGTATAGTTTAATTTAACTTTAAAAATCAAGAATAACAAATTAGTGTCCAAGAAATGGTTTTATACTCAAACATTGTTAACTTTCACAGACTTGCATACAAAATTACTTTGAACGAAAGGATTTAACTGCTTAATGAAGAGTAATTAATGTAAGTTGGAAGTGGTATTGGTATTGGTATATTGTTTAGTTTTTTATTTGGGAATATGCCTAATAACCAATTTAAGTTTAGTTTTAATAGTTTCTCCTATTTAGAAGGTGGCAACAAAGTTGACGGTGGTAGTTTGGTGACTCTAAATTTTTGACAAAAACCCAAGTATGAGCCATAATATAAATATGAACTCCAACCCAAACTTGCACAGTATCTTTGCTCAAAACCCTGATTTATTGGCATTTTGTTCCCAGACAAATATTTTAGAAACAGTCAATTATTTATTACTTCAAAACACCCAAGAATCCAAAGACCAAGCCAAGCAAACTATTCAAAACACTGATTTCCCAAAAGATTTTTACGATCGTTTTTACAATAAACTCTATCAAAATGCCGTTCATTCAACTTTAATTATTGGCAATGGCGATGTTACCAACCGAGATCACGGACTAGAATTAGCCAAAGAATCGGGTGTGGACGGGATTATGATCGGGAGAGGAATATTTAAAGATCCATGGGCTTTCTTGAGCCGAGATAAGGCAAAATTATTGGACACAAAACAGGCAAGAATCAACTTACTTTTGGAACATTTATTGAGCTGGGAAATAGTTTGGCAAGGTCAAAAAAACTTTCCTGCAATGAAAAAATTTGTCAAAATGTACATCAATGGCTTTGATGGTGCCGCTGATCTTAGAGGGCAATTTATGGAGATTAATACTGCTGAACAAATGATCTTGCTATGCCAAAAAGAATTAAAAAACCCTCTCATATAGGAGAGGTAGAATAAGATTTTGAATTAATTTTTGAGAGAAGAGTCAATTCTGGATTCAATTTCTTTGACATCTTTGACGCCTGTCCACCAGTTTTCGGTGTACTTGCCATTTTTGAGGATAATAGTTGTTGGAGTTGCACTTGGGGTAACGGTTCCGTCGTACTTACTGGCAGGTAAAATAGCATTTTTGATATCTTTTTGATCCAATAAAACATTACTTTCTACTTCTACACTGTTGTAGTCTTTGGTAAATTTGGCTGTGTCCATATCAAATTGCTTGGCAAGATCAGTTAGTTTGTCAAGTGGTAATCCGCCTGGGGCATCAGGTGTAAGTTTGATTAATTTATCGGAGAAATCAAAAAATTTGTCATTACCAATTTGCATTCTAGCAGCTTGAGCGGCGTGAGCCATTCGGTTACCTGAGCCTTGGTGGGTGATAAAATGCTTATAAGTAATTTTGACCTTGTCACCATATTCTTTTTTGAGAGTAGACATATTGTCAGCGTTGCTTTGACAGGCTCCACATTGATAATCGTAGAGATACAACACCTCCACAGAAGAATCTAGCTTTCCTGTACTTGGATTGTGAGGTCTAGTCATTACTTCTAATTTTTGGTAATTGTCCTTGGGAGATAAAAGTTTTTGGACACCAATAACACCGCCAATCAGAATGGCAACGGCGACTATTACACCAACGATTATGTTGGCATGTTTTTTGAGGATTTGGCTTGGGGATTCGTCAAATGTGGACATAGTAGATATTTTAATATTTTATTTTATAGTTTTTGACTATTTTTATTAGTTTTTTTGGTGTTTAATAAGTTAATTTTTAAATCTTGAAAACACAAGTTTTGGAGGAAAATTTGATTTTTTAAAATAGTTTATATTACTTACAGAATTTACAATAACTTATATACATTTTAAATATACTTCATAACTCATATTTTTGTCAAATTTTAAAAATAGTTTAATTTTTGGTAATAGTAAAATTAGTACTGATAAGTTGGAGGCTAGTTGCCCCTTGACAAATGAGCTTTCCCAACGGGATTGGGGATTCTTTGGTGGTTGAAAATACAAATATTAATTTATAATATACCGATTTCTTTTTCAAGATTCACTCTTACAGACAAAATTGCTTTGAACGAAAAGATTTACTACTTAATAAAAAGTAATCAATACAAGTTGGAAGTGGCATTGGTATCAAAACTAGAATATTAAAACACATGTTTTATTGATAAATACAGTATTTACTGCTTGACATAAACTAAATTTTTGTGCTAAAATTCTAAATAAATAACATAAACAACTATTTAAATCTATTCAAAAAAATATCAAACTCAAAATTTATGTCCAAAACTATCCATACTGTTTCTTCTATTTTAGATCTTATAACCAAAGAATCTATCAAATATATTGATGTTAAATTTACCGATTATTTTGGGA
>JAYWGE010000232.1:0-3966 GCA_043778455.1 bacterium | reverse complement strand
GATTATAGACTTTAATTAATAATGTATAATAATGTAGACCAACACAAAAATTATTTCAAAAACACTTAAAAACTAAATTTACTTTTATATCATTATGTTCCAAGGAATCAAAAACACAGGTGCAGCTCTTAGCCAGATGAATCAAGCCAAGCAAACTCAAGACAAATTGCAAAAAATGCTGCAAGGTATCCAAGTTTCTGGTGTATCCAAAAATGGCAAAGTAACCGTAACGGTAACAGGTGAACAAAAAATTGTAGATGTTAAAATAGATCCATCTTTGGTCAAATTTGTCTATGATAATTTTATGAATAGCGATGATCTTAACACTATTGCCAAAGGTCAAAAAATCTTTAGCGACAACATCATGGAAGCTTCCAATGACGCTATTGGTAAAGTCCAAATTGAAATGGTCAAAAAAATGCAAGAAAATGGTGGTATCGGCGAACTTATGAATATGTTCAAAGGAATGCAAGGTTAATCCATCAAAAAGTTAACTAAAAACTATTAAATAACCTACTAATTATACTCTAATTTCCCTTTGTAAAAAGGGTTTTTTGTCCATAGAAATACTATCAAATTATGACTGAACAAGAACTGCAAACAATAATCCAAAAAATCAAACAACAAGATGAATTGCCCTATATTGAGGTAAAAGTTGACTTGAATAATTTAAATCAAATTGGCAAAACAATATCTGCGCTATCCAATTCTGCCAGCTGGAAAGACGAGGAATATGCTTATTTTATTTGGGGGATTGAGGACGGAACTTGGAAAATCGTGGGAACAAAATTTGATATAAGCAAAACCAAAAAACCAAAAAAAGATAAAAGTGAAAGTAATCAAAATGGTGAATTGTGGCTTAATAGTACTTTTAATGTTATACCTCACATTGAGCAAAAGCGTGAATTTTATATTGAAGGTAAAAGACTTTATGTTTTGAAAATAAAAAACTGTGGAAACATTCCAATTTGTTTTGCAAAAAGCCCTTATATCAGAATTGGCTCTCATAATCAAGAGTTGCTAAAATACCCTGAAATACACAGACAAATATTGAATAAAAACCAAAACCCTGACTGGTCAGCCCAAATTTGCGACAAGGCAACGATTGAAGATTTGGATATTGAGGCTGTAGAAATGGCAAGAATTGTGTACATCAAAAAATGGTACAGCAACGAACCAGAAATGGCAGGGCAAGTCCGAAAGTTTGATACAATAAGGGTTTTGGATGAGTTTATGATGCTCACTAAAGACAAAAAAATTACTAACACTTGCTTACTCTTACTTGGCAAAAAACATTCCAAAATAAAACTTGGCTGTGGATTCTCTACCATTATCTCCTATCTAAACCTTGACGATACTACCGATGATGACGATTATGACTTGCCATTTCAAAAATCTATCACTAGCTTGGTCAATAAAATCAGGAACAAACCAATAGAACTTTCAATGCAAATAGCCCAGCAGTATGTTGCAAACAAAACAAATGGACTTTATAATTACGACAAAAATAACATTCGTGAATGTATTGCCAACTGCGTAGCTCACCAAGATTATACCAAACACCAAAAAATTGAAGTATATGAATCAATCAACAAAACAGTTAGCTTTCGTAACGCTGGAGCTTGTATTTATACCAAAAGTGAATTTGAACTGATACGCCAACGCAAAATCAAACCATCCAAATATCGCAATGAATTTTTGGCAAATGCAATGGTTCAAATCGGTCTTATGGAAGCCAAAGGAACAGGTCATCAAAAATTATTCAATTACAATACTAAACAAGTATTTTTGCCACTACCTGATATCAACTGGAAAGACAAACAAGATTTTGATATGATAATTTATGGCTCGGTCAAAGATCCAAACTTTGGCAAAATATTAGAACTCAAAGCCGATCTTGAGCCACAAGAAATATTATTACTAGACCAAGTTCAAAAGACAGGTAAAATCAACAAAATAGCTTTTGAAAAATTGAACAAAAAAGGCTTAGTCGGTGGAAGTCCAACTAATTGTTATCTAGGATTAGATGTAGCTATAATGATTTCTGGAGCTGATGCCATTGGTGAAAAACAAACAAGAGAAGAGTTTGATATTGAAAAATGTATTGAGTCAGTGTATAAATTCGTAAAAGAGTGTAATAATAAAAATGTTGTAGTTAAATCACAAAATATGTTTAATAAAATTAAAAAAGACATATCAATAATTAGTAGTGATAGTAGTGAATCTAAAAAAATAAATTATTTCAATAACCATATTATCAAAAAAATGAAAGTACATAGTGTTTATAAAATTAAAAAGATAGGTGGAGGTAAAGATACAAATTGGATTGCGTTATCAACTCAAAATAATCTATAGGATAGAATCAGCTTCAAAACATCTATTTTAAGCCAAAAATACATCCTATAACTCTCTTATAAACTCAAAATAATCTATAGGATACAAGATTAAAAAATATTATTTATGACTGAAGATCAATTAAAACAACTAATCAAAACTAAAGAATCTCAAACATTAGAATTTAAAGAATCCACAGGTGAAAAAAAAGAAATTTGCGAAACTATTTGTGCTTTTACCAATTCTGATGGTGGTATTATTCTTGTTGGAATCAAAAACGATGGATCGCTATCAAAAACCACAATAACAGAAAAAAGCCAAACTGATATTACTGATTTGTTTGTAAGTTTTAAGCTAAAAACATCTTCTTTAATATCTTTTGAAGTAGTCTTGCTTGATGGTTTTGATATTCTGGTTATCACAGTTCAAAAGTCCAAAACTAACAGTAATTTTTACAAAAATACTTGCTACAAAAGAGTTGGGGCTAGTAATAAAGACATAGCCGAAGAAATAATCCAACAAATAACCAACCACAACCAAAACCCTGACTGGTCGTCTCAAGTTTGTGAAGGGGCAACGATTGAAGATTTGGATATTGAGGCTGTTGGTGAACTTAGAAAAAAACTAGCTTCCAAAGACCCAAAATTTGTCAAAAAATCAGACCGAGACATTTTGGTTAGTGAGCAATTGCTGGTTAATGGTTGTCCTACTTTTGGTTGTTTTTTATTCTTTGGGAAATATGAAGTCCGAAGTAAGTTTTTGTCATCCGAAATCAATCATATAAGGTATTTGTACGAAGACGAAAAGAACAAAATAGAAGAACGAATGGATGTAGAAATTCCGTGGATTCTCAATTTGCCCAAGTTATTTGTGGAGATAGAAAAGCGAAATTATACCATTGAAGATATAGATTTATTCCGACCAGCCGAAAAACAATATGACCCAAAAGCACTTGAAGAAGCCATTGCCAACGCTATTGTACACCGTAACTGGGAGATTCCATTTTGGATAAAACTAATACACACACCAGAGGAACTAGCCGTCCATAATCCAGGGTATTTTGAGCCAGATTTTGAAAAAGTGATTATCGAAGGTGTGGATTTACCCTACAAAAATCAACATTTATGTACACTACTCAAAATAGTTGACTTGATGGAAAGAGAGGGGCGGGGTATTAGGAGAAAAATTTATGCTCTCCAAATTGTCAAAGGGCTTGGAATATCTAAAAAACAATTTAATAAAGAATTTAATTCAAACGGAGAGGTTAAACAAATCCAAAAAGTGGTATTTACACTGGAAGGCAAAATGAAAAACATAGACTTTGCCAAGCTGATGTACAAAAAACATTCTGAAATTAACTTTGATGAGATAATAATACTGGACAAAATAGCCAGTGGTAAAAATCAATTTGGTGTGGATATAAACCAAGAAGAATTTGAAAAAGTCAAAAAATATATCAAAAAAAGCACAGGCAAAAACAACACACTAAAATTCAAATCATTTGTATTATATCAACCAGTCCAAAAACCTATCGTAGATGATAGTATGACAATGAAGACTCTAAAAAGCTTGATATTAGACTTTGTTGTAGTTAGAAATAAAGAAGAACATAAAGAATTTACTATCAAAGAA
>JAYWGE010000231.1:0-3975 GCA_043778455.1 bacterium | reverse complement strand
AAATCCTTACTTTCAAAGCAATTCTGTGTGTAAGTTTGTGAATGTTGACAAAGGATTGAGTATACAGTTTATTGTGGGTTTAGCTATATGCCAATACTACTCCAAATCGTACAATTATAAAACCTAATTACTATGACAGTTGAGGAGATCTTTCGCTTTGCTCAAGATGACAGTTACTATAATCTCCATTTTAATCTTTTCTCTTTTAACTCTTTTTCATATGTTCAACATTTTCCTAATCCTTATCCTCGTAGTTGTAATTTTATTTATCTTCAATGGTCGGTTTCAAAATTGGGTCAAATCTCTCTTTAATGCTGGGATGTCCAAAGTGGAATCAAACGACCAAATGCTGGAACAATCTAAAATCCAATTGGAGCAAGAACAAGCCAAAGTCAACCTCGCCCAAGCTAAAATTATTTCTCAGTGGAAATTGCTAGAATCTCAAAAAAACGACCTAGAAAAAACTATTCAACTAGCCGAGTCCAAGGCCCAAATTTTTGTAGTCAAATACAAAGAATCTCAAGCCACACCTACACCAGATGAAAAACTTAAAGAAATGGCAATTAATATCTTGGACACCGTAACGGATGAAAAAGCCAAATTGTTGATCATCAAAGCCAATATGGATCAGCTAGAACCTGCCTATACCAACTCTCAAAAACTGGCTGAAATGACCCGCGCCAATATTGAAAACAAAAAACAAGAACTAGAACAAGTTGCCATCCAAAACCAAATTTCCCAAGCTTCCAAAGATTTGGCAGAAAATATAGTTAGCTTTGACACCAATAAAGTCAACACAAACACCGATGCCATATTAACCAAAATCAAGCAAGAAACAGCTCTAAATCAATCCAAATTGGATGTGACTCAGCAACAATCTTCCTCCAGCATAGCTACTTTTGAAGCCGAACAATACCTATCAAAAGCCAGTAGTCAAGACGCATTCGATCAAATGATGAAAAAATAAAAAATAGTTATTTTCTTGACAAATATAGGAATTTGTAGCATTATTTAGTATATGACTTCAAAGCCAAACCGAAAGCAAGATTTCAAAAAAATAGGAGCGTCTGTTATAGATTTTGTCCTAAACTTGAGAGAAAATGTAGCTAGACTTAGGTTTGAGTTACAAAAAATTACCAAGATTATCTACCCAATTAACTGGACAAAACTGCAAGAATACGATATTGTGATTTATAGTCTACAAAATGCTAATAGGTATATCAAATCTATATTGGCTGTGACTTTAGTTGGGCTAGTGATTTCTTGTGTTTTTTTGTTGCAGGGTTTTTATTTGATTTTGACAGTCAACGCCGCCGACACCAAAGGCACTATCAACGAAGCGGTTTTTGGACAAAATATAGATAGACTAAACCCGCTATTGAGCAGTAATAATGATATGGAGCGAAAAGTTATTGATTTAATTTATCAGCCATTGTACCGCGTGATTTATCCTGATTTCTTATCTTCAAATAACCAAACAATAAGCCAACCAACTATTGAGCCTGTGCTTTTGGAGGCTGAGCCACAATGGAAAACAGATGTGTTAAACACCAATCCTAATTCCAAAATTCTTGTTCTCAAGCTCAAAAACAACCTCAAATGGTCGGATAGCTCTCCACTCACTACCGATGATGTCATTTATAGTTTTGACAGACTCAAGGAATCTAGTGGTAATAGTGATTTTCGGGATATATTTGCCAACTACAAATTAACGGCAACTACACCACGAGATATGGAATTGACCCAAATAAACACTTCCAAAGGCTTTAATCCCCAAATCAAATATCTGCTCAACTTTTATCCTGTATCGCACCAATATTTTGAGGACAAAAAAACCGATGATCTAATCAACAACCCCAAATCTATCCAAAACGAAGTTAGTAGTGGCTGGTTTACCATTCCGTACAAAGTCAAAATTGAGGGTAAAGATACCAAGAACCCTATTCAAGATAACGCCAAAGGTTTTAATACCATAGTTTTGGAACGCAACAAATATAACCAATACAAGCCTATTTTTGTGGATAAATATGTAATCAAAACCTATACAGACCTTGTGGATGTCGGTGGAACCAATAATAATTCGGTGGAGAGAGCTAGCGTTAACAAAAAAGTAGACCTATTTGTCCGTCAACCCAGTTTTGAAAACAAAGTAACTAGCACCGAAATCAGCTCTCGCTTGGGTTTGTCTCAGCAAATATCACCTACCAATACTTACTACATTTTGTATGCCAATCTTCAGTCCAATCAGTGGCTAATTAACTCACTTTTGCGTAAATATGTTTTTTGTAATTTGGCTGGAGTTGGAACAGACCGAGCGATGTTGTCTAGTATTAGCTACAATAAGCAGTTTTTACCTGTGCAGTTTGGAGTGGCTTGGGAACCTAATTGTGGCAATAGTAAGCAAGAATTATTATCTCAACAAAAAAATAACCGCACGATTTATACCCAAAAAAACAATGACATTACCCTTGATGGCGACACTATAAACCTAAATATTCTCACCCTTGATGAGCTAACGACTATGGTCAAACCAATTCAGGAACAGCTCAAAACCATAGGAATAGATAGCAATATTACAAGCGTCAAAGACGCAGACCAATTGGATATCAAAATTAGTGAAAAAACTTATAATCTTGTGTTTTTGCCAACGACTATTATTTCTAGCGATCCTTATCCGATGTATGGTGCCAAATCACGAAATATTTCTACCATCAACAAAAACAACCGAATTGGTAAAGAAGAAACCAAATATGGTGAAGGTGTAGAAAAGCTACTCAAGGAATATTCAGAATCCGAGCCTCAAAGCAAAAATGCCCGAGAGGACATCAAAAATCAATTGGTGGAAGTATTCAAAAACGAATTTGTGTCTATGAATATATATCGCTCCAACTTGGAGATCAATTACTCTAATCGTCTTAATATTGACAGAGCTGGTTTTGGTAAAGCAATTACTTTTAGCGTTAATGTTTATGAGTCTTTACCGTTGTGGTACACCGAAACTCGTCGAAAGTTCTTGTGGGGATAAAAATAGTAATTTTAAAGTAATTTAAATTGAGCTAGTTATTTGATCAAAGAGACTTAAGATATCATTTTCCTTGGATTCTAAAATTTTATTTAGTCTTTGTAAAAAATATACTTCTGCTTCTAGTTTTATTTCTTGTGTTTTTTGTAGTTGTCGTACTTTTTTCCAAGTTTGCATTATTTTGGTTGGATATCTAAATAATATTTTTAGTAATATTCTCAATCTTATATTTACTTTTAATTTATTTTCATCAAGCTCAATAGTCTTACCTATTCTGATTATTTTTTGCTTTTCCACCAAAGATTTGAGTAAATATTTGTGATTATAGTCGCCCCCAAAAATAATATTCATACTGATTGCATCAAAAAGAACTTTGTAAATATTTGCGATTAAATCTTGGGTAGCTTCTGTCTCAAATTGATTGAAGGGGTTAATTTCTGTGATAATTAATTCTGTTATTTCTATAAATTCTGATGATATATCTTCCAAAATTTTATTAGCTTCATTGCTTATTTCTTGATGATTAGCTGTTGTTATTGCAAACCAATCTTCCATAAGATATTGTTGTTATTATTGATTTCATATTTAGTCTTGGTATGTGTTTATCTGATCAAAGAGTCTGACTATTTTGTCTTTGTCGGATTCTAACTGTGAGATAATTTTTTCCATAAATGTTTTTTTACTTGTTTGTACAATCGTCAATCTTGAATTTTGTTTTATGTACGCAATCTTTGATAGGAAATCTTGTGTTATTGCATCAAATTTTTCTGATCCACTTTGAGTTTTATTTTGTAATGCAAGTCCAAAATGCTTTATTACCTCTGTCATTAAACTATGGTGATCACTTTCGTCATTGACAAGATAAGTCATAATTTCTTCAACTACATTTTGGAGAGCGGAATATGAAGCTATTTCATTGGGACTAGCTGTGTCAAGAGTAGCAAAAACTTCAC
>JAYWGE010000230.1:0-3989 GCA_043778455.1 bacterium | reverse complement strand
TCAAAGAATATTCAATCACATTTCTTGTCAACATTGGTCTTTGCTTTTAGTAACCACCTTCTCTTTGAGTTTTTTCTTGTGCAAGTTCAAGTAATCTATCATAAGTAACTTGGCTAATTTCACCCAAAGTAGCAATATCTCTTTCTGTGCCATCCAGCTCTGCACCCTCTTTTGATGTTCTATTTATTGCCTCAGTAAGAGCTCCTTGAATTGCAGTTGCCTTGTAATTAATTGGTATAACCTCAGGCTCAGGGTTGATATACTCTGGTTTTATTGTCATAGCGCATCCCTGCACCACCTATAACTACTGCTCCTGTAACTAACCACTCTTTTGAATTGTTTTTTTCTGACATACATAATAAAATAAAAATAAATTGTAAAAATTGTAAATATGTACGATATTATTAATCGTATTAATATTAATCACAGCATATTTTTTGGGTACTGTCAAATCTAGCTAAAATATTCTTTTTTATTGGATTTTTATACCTTTTTGGATTTGTTTTGGGTTATCATAATAACCACTACCACTACTCAAACTTGGTTTGTTTAATCCTGATTGCCCATAAAAAACAAGATTAGAACTGGTGGCAGAATTGATACTAGAAATGTCAAATTTAAATTCTACACTTAGGGATTGAGATGATATATTATCTTTGAGATAAACTCCAAAAACCTCACTACCATCAGGTTGTAAATACGAAAATCCTGCATCGCCGTCAGCACTCAAATCATAACTAGAAACAATTAAACTTTGGATTTCTGGTGGAATGGTATATGTGCCACTATTGTTTGGGTTTTCTTTTTCTAGTTGGAGCTGGTAATAATCTCTCAAAAATGGTAAATGTAAAATATTTGGACTAGTGGAAGAAATAATCTTGGCACCCTTAGGCATTTGAACACCGACCATTGTTAACCCATCTTCGTTAGTGGCTCGTCGCAAAGTTTGTTTGATGTCTTTGGGTAAAATCTGTGTCCAAGTTAAAGTTAAAGTGTTTTTATCTGTGTCCGTATTGATAATAAAATTGTTGCTTGACACAAGGTTGCGTTTGTCTCCTGACATATTGATAATAATTGGACTGATAACGCCAAAGTCTGTTTTATTATCTGTTTTATTTTGACAAGTTTGTTCTCCCGCAAAGCCTGTAGACGACCACAATTCTTGAATTTTATTTGATCTGAACCAAACTTGCATATCCCGAGACAATAACGATTCTTGGGTATAGACCAATAAATCTACCAAGGCTTGACCTTTGAGAATAGTTGGCAATTGCTTGATAATCAAATTAAAAATACTAGTTAGTTGTTTTTTTGGGTTGAGTTTATCTTCAATTTCTAAGGCTGTAATTTGTTCTATTTTGTCCAAAATTTTGTTTTTGGGAATTAGCTCACCATTGATGGCAAGATTAAAACTGTCAGGCAAATAACCCAACAAATACTGCGGAGTGATAAAAACCACACTGTCTATATTGTACCCATTTTCAGTCTTAGAAAACTCTCGCTCCAAATACCTAGCCGAATCAGGAAAACAACTAAAAACATTACTATTCCTAGCCCCATGGGGATCTACCAAACCACCAAAAAACCCATAATACCACATCGCAGGATGAGAAAGTAGATTAGTACCCACCCCCTTGTCAAACCAATAAATGGACTGGCTTTGCCCAATAGTCATCTCTCCCTTGCTTATATTGATCGGAATATATGAACCAATAAACCCACCCGTTGGTCTGGCTTCGCCTGTATTTTGGTTAAAAATTACAATTTTTTGAGTCTGATAATGACCCAAGCCCGTCAAAACAATATCTTTTTTTTGAATTAAAATCTCAAGTATTTCCATCGCCATATTCAAATACCCAAACACCTCTTTGATTTGTTGAGTACCAAAAGTCTGATAAACCCACAGCCAGTTCATTTGCGATTTAGTTTTGCTGATTAATTCTGGGGCTTTACCCAAAAAACTCTCCACATCCTGAGTAAAATACCTTTGTTGCAACAACACCGTCCGAAAACCATCAACTCCAAATTTGTAGTTGGCAAAAGGATACAGAGCGTCTAGCCAAATGGCAATTAATTCTTTGATTTTGGCAATGTCATTTTTGACCACCCAACCAACCACAGGCGTATCCACCAAGGGTAGTAAATTTTCTACCAACTTTGCCTCAATTTCATTAAGAGTGTCTAGTTGATCTTGGTCATTTTTACCTAAAATAGATTTAATTTTGTCTATCAAACTGCTTTTGTTTTGTTCAAGATTACCAATACTTTGTCGCACCGCCCCAAAGACAAAATAGCTACAGACAGCTAATATCAAAATTATTACTAAACCATAAAACATATGTTTTTTGAACCAATTTTTAACTTTACCAGCTGTGTATGTCAATTTGTAACTTATCTCCCAATCTTGAGTGTGTAAATTAATTTTGTCTTGAGTTTTTTGTTTTATTTCTAATATTTTATCTAATGTTTTGTTCAATATTGTTTCTTGTTTGTGTTTGAACATATTTTCTAATTAAAAGTTGTTATTTTAACTCCTCTCCTGTAGGAGAGGTTGGGTGAAGTTGATTTATTATTTTGCCCCTTAATTTAAAGAGACTGTTGCAATACAATGAAGTTATTTTAGTTTTTTGAATGGTTTTTTAGTCAATTTTGATGTACTGATCTCGCTCTGGGCCAACACCAAGTCCTACTACTTTGCAACCTGTATAACTTTGAATAAAATCTACGATATCTTGACCTTCTTTTGGTAAATCGTTAAGTTTTCTAATTTCTCGTATATCTTTAGCAAAAATTGGCATATTTTCTTGAGTTCCAATCGTTTTGTAGTAGGAGCTAGAGCTGGATGGAATAAAGTCAATTTCTCTGTTATTAAGAGTATATTTAGTAATAAACGGAGCTTGGTTTAGTTTAGTTTTGGCATAAACATTGAGCATATCAAACTTGGTGATCACCAGCTCATCTACACCGTTCATCAAACACGCATATTTTAATTGAACCATATCCAGCTTTCCAATTCTCCGTGGTCGGGTAGACACCACACCATATTCAAATGACAAAACCCTAAGAGCCTTGCCCAATTCAAACTCATCATCAGAAACCAAAAGTGTGCTTATCTCATAATTTTTTTCAAGACCTTGGGTGTAAGTAGGTGTGCCATCTGTTTGGGTAGATTGGCAATAAACTTCACTTTGATGACCCCCAAATTCGCTGGTAAACGGACCGTTACCAACCCTTGACATTAATGCTTTGGCGACACCAATTACTTTTCGGTGATAATTGACCGAAAGATCCCCCCCGCAATAGGCACTACTGGCAATGGTACTAGAACTAGTTACAAACGGAATGGCACCTTTGTTGACATCAAGCATAATGGACTGCGCCCCTTCAAACAGAACTTTTTTGCCATTTTGTACTTGTTTTTGCATCCAAAGAGTGTCCACTTGAATGTATTCTTTGATCAAATCAAAAGCGGTTTTTAGTTCATTTATTTGATCATTGACATCCGTTACGGAAACTCCAGCAATAGCTGATTCTTTGATGTAGTTTTCTTTGACCAGATCAAAATAGGCTTCGGGTTCGTGGTGCAATGCGCCGATACGGATGTTGACAATTCTGTCTTCGCTCATCCGCCGTGCCTTGTCAGAATAAGCTGGCCCAATACCATTTTTGGTGGTACCAATAGATCCACCCGTCATAGAATCAATCAAAATATGGTGAGGCTGAATGATGGTGCATTGGCTAGAAATATGCAACCTACCCTTGAGCTTAATACCTACAGCTTCTACTTTTTGAATTTCTTTGGCAAGTTTGACGATATTGACAACACAACCAGAACCGATGTAGAGCAACATATCAGGATAAAAAATACCTGCAGGAACTTGGTTGAGGGCTAGTTTAATGTCGTTATAAACCAAAGAATGTCCAGCATTGGCTCCACCGTTAAACCGTGCCACTATATCATAATCTTTGGCAAAAAGATCTACCACTCG
>JAYWGE010000229.1:0-4016 GCA_043778455.1 bacterium | reverse complement strand
TCCCTTAATAAAGGGAGAATTAATTATTGCGCTGTTTGGTCTTTTAGCTTGGAAGTTATTTTTATTTGGAAAGATGTCTAATCTAAACATTTGTAGCTAAACTCACTCCAAACTATACAGTTATCAAAGCTAGTTATTATTATGCTTTAGGAGATCTTTTGCTTTGCTCAAGATGACAGTTACTATAAAGCTCTATAAACATTAGTCAACATTTGCATTGTCTATTTTAAACTGAGTTTGGGTTATACTTACTTTTCAAGAACAAAATTGGAGATTAGTCTAGTTGTAGCTAGGTCAATGTCTTTTTTGAATTGGTCGGTACCAAAATAAACAACTTCAGCCTTGGTTTGTAGAGATTTATTGGCGTTGGTTTCTATTGCATTCATAACTTTGATAGACAAACCATCGGGTTGTGGGCTTTGGTCTGTGTATACATTAACCGTCATCCAAACATAGTTTCCACTTTTGGTACCGATAACATTAAGAACCAAATTCATAGACTCGGAACTTTGACCATCTGCTGTCAAAAAAGCTCTTTGGGACTCCAAACCACTCATTGTATACTCAATATTTTTAATAAAAACTGAAGAGTAGCCACCTGCGGATGTGCGGTATAAATCTGTTATATTGCTGTTTTGAACAGAGTCTTTGTTGGTAATAAATTGGTCTATTTGGATTTTATTTTCTAGATTTTTATTGTAATTTGGGTTAGATTTATTATTTTGAATTTGATCAAAGCTGACTACTTTGAGACTGGCTTTTTTATCCTTTGAGTTATAGGTAGTAATCCCATCAACACTAACAATGTCATCTGAACAACTTTCTAACCCATCTGCTAAATTATCAAAACCACTGTCTACACATTTTTGAGTAGGTTTTTGGTAATTATAAACAGTTTTATCACCATCAAAGCCAAGAAGCTTAAATTCCTTAAACTCTACATTCACAACTTGTGACTGATCAAAAGTTTGTATTGTGGATTTTCTTTGGCTAGATTGACTAGATTTTTGGCTGGAGGAATTTTGAAGACTAGATTTTTGGAAGGAGACCTTGTCAGGTTCATTGATTTTATTTGGGTTTTTATTAAATCCACCGTAAGTAATGATTACAATTGTGGCAAAGATAACCACACCAATAACAGTGGAAACAATAACGGTTGGTGAAGAGTTTGGGTTTTTTGGTGGGGGCGTGGTAGATTGGGTAGAAGACATATCAAGGATTTTTTTATTTTTATTTTTTAACTTAGAGTTTAATTATATCATAAATTTTGGGTACTGTCAAAAATAATTGTAAATAATAATAATATACTAATACCACTTCCAACTTTCACTAATCGCTTTTCAATAAGTAGTAAATCCTTACTTTCAAAGTAATTTTATGTGAAAGTTTAAGAAAGTTGATATAGGTTTGGGTATAATACCAAATTAACTCATTCTAATTCGTAGTTCTGTAGGTAAATAATTCTTGATTTCACCTGATTTGAGGATTTTTATCCAGCCCAAATTTTGGTTTTGATAGGCGACCAGACACCACATATTGGCTTCTATTTTGTCTAGATTATCAATCTCCAAGTCCATAGTCTCTTTTTTGAGATATTTTATAGCGTTGGTTTTGTCTAGCTCAATCACAGGCACTTCAGAACTAACAACATCGCTAGCTGCCAAATTATGACTTGGGAGCCATTCACTTTCTTTCCAAGCCCCGCCTTTCCATTCCCCAATATCTACGCCTAATTTGGTGATTTTGAGGCCAGTGCCAATCAGCCTAATAATATCGTCATACCAAAAACTAGGAATAGCCAATACCTGCATTCGGTCAGTTTTCTTGCCTTTGCTATAGCCAACGACTTTTATTTTTGGGTCTTTTTTGATGAACAAATCATCGTATTCTGGCTTGTTGTAGAGATTGTCTAGCGATCGTTTGGATAATGGTTTGGATTTAGAACTGTCAACACCAAGTTTGAGCAAGTTACTACAAAAAAAACCTTCCCCACTTGTAAGATGTGGATAAAAATGGTAACCCAAATCGCTGGATATTACACTTGACAGATCCTCAAAAAAAACATTATTTTGCGTTGTTACACCCTGAGTTTGTACTAGCCAATCAACTATTTGTTCATTTTCATTTTGGTTGTAAGTGCAAGTGGAATATATCAATTGTCCACCGTTTTTGAGGCACGGCAAAATCTGAGTTAAGATTTGTTTTTGAGTATTGGCACAGTTTTGCACAAGATTAAGATTCCAATTATTGATAGCTTGATCGTCTTTTCTAAACATACCTTCACCGCTACACGGAGCGTCAACTAAAATCAAATCAAAAAAATTATCTAAAACCTCATTGGAGCCAAAATCTGCAGGAGTATTATTGGTAATTATGACATTGTGGTTTCCAAAACGGTTGAGATTTTGCCTAAGAACTCCGCACCGCAATGAGTCAATTTCGTTGGCTACAACTAGGCTATCAGGGTGCAAACAGGACAATAACAAGCTAGATTTTCCACCTGGAGATGCACACAAATCCAAAACCTTGAGAGGTCGACTGGCGTCAAGAAACTGACTGATAAACATACTACTAGATTCTTGGGGGTAATACGCTCCAGCGTGGTAGAGAGGATCAAGAGTAAAACTAGGTCGAGATGGCAAAATATGACCCAAATCACACCACGGCACAACTACAGAATCAACCAAAATTTCTGGTTTGTTGATAGGTTTGAATGGGTTGAGACGAATGCTGGTATTAGGGTTTTGATCCAAAGAAGCAATTAGCTGGTCGGCAATATTGGATGATTGAATGTGAAGTTGGTTGATAAAATCTACAGGTAATTTTGGGTATTTTGGGTTTGAGCAAGTAGACATGATGGGGTTGAGGGTGGTTGGAATAAAACGATGGTTTTTTTATTTGATGATATTGCCTTTATAGTCTACGGGTAATAAACCAGCTTTTCTAAGAAATTTATTGGTTCTTTGGACAGCATCCGTTTCTCCAAAATTTGGTGTTCTTAAATCTGAATTAGGAAAGGGGACTCTGTCAATTATTATATTTTGTCCATATAGTTCTTTTACTCTAATTTGATGGCTTAGTTCGTGCACAATAGACATGATGTAGTAATCCAATGTATTTTCTGGGTTTGCACTCATCCGACTAAAATTTAGAAAAATAGTATCAGACTTACCTACGGGAGCCATACCAATAGTTTCATTTCCTTCTTTGTTAAAGTCAATTATTTGAATACCATTAGGAAATTTTTGTTGATAAGATTGATATAACTCAGGGTCTTTTTCTTTGATAAATTTAAAAATTAAAGTTAATTTTCTAGTTATTTCTGGATTGTCAGGTGAATAGGTTTTTAGGATAACATTTAGATCTTCTAGTAAAATTTTATATTCTGGAGTTTGCTCAATGACTTTTTCAGATGAAAATTCACCTAAATAAACATTTATAGAATAGTTAAAAATTAAACTCACTTGATTGGCAAATAAAAGAACTGATGTGAATAATATAATATCAGATAACACTTCTCCACTCTTCTTTTTTAAAGCCTCCAAGCAATTTTGGGGTGTTTTTTGTATTGATTTTAAATCTTCTTGACTTGAAAGTGAATCTGGATTAAATGCCATAGTAGTTTTAATTATACCTCAGATTAAACTTTTTTGCAAATCTAATCTCAAAACAATCTCAAAACAAACCTTCTTGGATTTCTAATTGGGGTTCTTGTTTTTTGGACATTGTGATCAGGGACTTGAAGCCAAATTTTTCTAAGTCAGCAATACCGCTAGATACCGCAAATCCTGTAGGTTGAAACCTCACACTTGGAACTGGCTGAAGGCTGGACATCAAATAGGTGTACTTTATAACTTCGTAATTATCTTTAATTTTTTGGATGAGCTTTTGGTTTTTGGGATTGTTGATATATTCTAATAATTTTTGTTTGGATGAAGATTTTATATCAGTTTTTGTGTCAAGTTGAATTTGACTTGGGGCGTTCCAACAACCTCCTGCCGTTCGTAAAAATGGAG
>JAYWGE010000228.1:0-4026 GCA_043778455.1 bacterium | reverse complement strand
CCGATTACTTATGGGTAAAAACCGAGCTGACTATTCTGCTGATGTAGATATGGGTGGTATGGTAGTTATCATCAACGCTGGTCAACAAGTTCTTACAGGTAAAAAAGCTGAGAAAAAAGTTTATTTCCGATATGGACGACGACTTGGATCTCTCAAATCCCGTGGTTACTTGGAGCAAAAAGCCCTTGACTTCAAGTTTCCTATCTATACCGCTATCAAAAAAATGTTGCCAAGAAACCGACACCAAGACCTTAGAGTCAACAACAGATTGATAATTGTAGAAGATGCTAACCACGGAATCACCGCTCCAATTACTACTATTGAACTAAAATAAGAACAAAACTAATTTTTACTAATTCTTTACAAACATTATGCCTACTATTAACCAATTAGTCCGAATGGGTAGAACCAAACAGACCGTCAAGTCCAAATCTCCTGCAATGGCTGTCAACTGGAACAACAACACCAACAAACCTGGTATTGCCAACTCACCATTCAAAAGAGGTGTCTGTACCAAAGTCTACACAACCACACCAAAAAAACCTAACTCCGCTGTCCGAAAAATTGCTAAGGTCAAACTATCTAACAAAATGGAAGTCTTAGCCTATATTCCAGGTATCGGACACAACCTTCAAGAGCACTCTGTTGTACTTCTTAGAGGCGGTCGTGTAAAAGATCTTCCAGGTGTAAAATACCACATTGTCCGAGGTAAATTAGACTGTGCGGGTGTCAAAAACCGAAGAACAGAACGATCCAAATATGGTGCCAAGAAACCAAAAGTATAATACTTTTCTAAACACTAAAATAGAAATCTACCCTCCATCTTGGAGGATTTTTTTGGTGGTATAATTATATTAAATGTCTTTTCAATCTTTTCAAATAAAAATAACTTTCAAGATATACCCAATCCTTTGTCAACATTCACAAACTTACACACAGAATTGCTTTGAAAGTAAGGATTTACTACTTAGTGAAAAGTAATTAGTGCAAGTTGGAAGTGGCATCGGTTTAAACTTTAAAACGCTACATAACACAACTCCATAGCAAGAGGCAAATACTTCTAAATTATCACACCAGTTCTACAAATTACTTGGATGTTTTGGATGACTTTCTGGTAAACTATTTGGATTAAAAGGTTGGTTATTCTCTTCCATCCAAACCGCATTCTTTTGCCTATCTGTCAAAACTGGTTCTGTGCTTGTATTTGAGATATCACTTTCATTGGAACTCCCCGATGGGTATGGAGTTACACTATTTGGATCATACATTCTACCAGAAGATTCACCGATGTCAGAGTTATGCACACCAGTTGGAAATATTTCTTTTCCATCTTTTGATTTGCCTGCAAGTAATTCTTTCCAACTAAAGTTATTATAATTTTCAGCCATAAGATAAATTGTATAAAGTTTTTTTGAATAAATTGATATTCAGTATTAACTATACCATATATATATATGAAATGTCAAATTATATTTTATACTCGTTCCGCTAATAACTATCCAAGACTTACTCCACAAAAATGTTTTGAAAATAAGGATTTACCACTTGATAAAAAGTATTTGGGGTAAGTCAATTAGTGCATTGTGTATAGATTAATAAAAAACAGCTCTTTTGTTAAGTGGCAACCAGCTTTCAACTAATCACTATCATACAAATTAGTTTTATTTCCACATATTGTGTGTCAACAAAGTTTTGAGGCGGTTATTTTTGAGTTTGAAGAGATATTTAGTACTACATATTGTGTTTTAGTTAGATAAAATTTAAGATAGTTTGATTGGCTTTTTGGTTTATTTTTAAGTTTTTACCAAAATTATTATCATTAAATTGTTAGCAAATTATTACTAAATTCTAGCAAAATCTCCAATATTAAAAAAATGTTTCTAGTTATTTTTTGATTACGAATGACCAATAAACGACCAATAAATTAGGTTTTATTTAAATCTGTTAGTATTTTAGCTTTGTTTTAGCTTTGACAAAACATCAAAATTGCATTATAATAATTGAGTAAGGTTGGAGTATTTACAAATTATTTATTGGCTCAAAGTCGTTCTATAAAAAATCTTCAAACTCCAAAATCCCCGAGAAAAGTTTAATAGTATAAAATAAAATAAATACTTTTTTAAAATATTAATCAAAAGCTTAATGCCACCAAAAAAATCTCTAAACACAGGTCTGCACAAAGCCAAAACAGGCAAAAACGATGAATTTTATACCCAGTTATCCGATATAGAAAAAGAATTACGATATTACAAAGATCAGTTCAAAGATAAGGTGGTACTTTGCAATTGCGATGATCCAAGGGTTAGCAATTTTTTTCACTATTTCTCATACAATTTTAAGCATCTGGGTCTCAAAAAACTCATTTCTGTGTGTTACAAAAACCAAGACTCTAATTTGTTTAGCTCCAATAATTCTGAAAAAGCAATATATCTGGAATATGATGGTTTCCGAGAAGGTGAAAACATACCCAAAGCCGAAGATATTGGTATCAAATACCTAGAAGGCGATGGTGATTTCCGCAGTTCAGAGTGTATAGAATTACTCAAACAAGCTGATATCGTAGTAACCAACCCGCCTTTTTCTCTGTTCCGAGAGTATGTTAGTCAGTTGGTAGAGCATGACAAAAAATTCATTATTGTAGGACACCAAAATGCTATTACCTACAAAGAGATTTTTAAACTAATCAAAGAAAATAAAGTTTGGCTGGGTTATGGTTTTACAGGTGGTGCGGCTCATTTTATCAATACTCACTATGAAGATTATGCTTCGGCAGGTGATCACAAAGATGGGATGATACGAGTCTCTGGTGTGGTTTGGTTCACTAATCTTGATACCAACAAACGGCATGAAGACCTGATTCTTTACAAAAACTATACACCGCAGGAGTATCCGAAATATGACAATTATGACGCTATCAATGTAGACAAAACTAAAGATATTCCGTGTGATTACGCTGGAGCGATGGGTGTACCAATCACTTTTTTGGATAAATTTAACCCTGACCAATTTGAGATAATATGGACTACAGATAGAGGTGGCGATGGACATTTAGAAAAATACAAATTGCCACATACTAGATACGATGCACCTGTTATAAACGGAAAAGGAATATATAAAAGAATAGTAATTAAAAATAAAAAGCTATAAGTTATGAAAATTCAATTGCACGAGATTAGTGTCAAGGAAATAGTTGACGGCTACAAAAATAGCCAAGAAGAGGGTGTGGTCGGTTTTGGTGGTAAGCTAGATATTCGCCCAAAATACCAGCGAGAATATGTCTACAAAGACGCCCAGCGAGAAGCAGTCATCAACACTCTCCAAAAAGACTTTCCACTAAATGTAATGTATTGGGTCAAAAATCAAGACGGCTATGAGGTTTTGGATGGTCAGCAACGAACTATTAGTATCTGTGAGTATGTAACAGGTAGTTTTTCATTTAATTCTGTGTATTTTCACAGTCTTACTACTGACGAGCAACAACAGATTTTGGACTACAAGCTGATGATTTATTTTTGTGAGGGTACAGATCGTCAAAAACTGGACTGGTTCAAAACTATCAACATCGCTGGAGAAAAACTCACTGACCAAGAATTGCGAAATGCGGTGTACACTGGATCATGGTTGAGCGATGCCAAAAAATATTTTAGTAAAACAGGTTGTGCAGCCTTTGGAATTGGTAGTGAGTATCTCACAGGTACACCTATTAGGCAGGACTATTTGGAAACAGTAATTGGTTGGATATCTTCAGGCAATATTGACCAGTATATGTCCAAAAACCAACACCAACCAGACGCTACCGAGCTGTGGGAGTATTACAAAAATGTCATAAATTGGGTTCAAAATACTTTTGTCATATACCGCAAAGAAATGAAAGGGCTAGAATGGGGAACTTTGTATAATGTGCATAAAGACCAAAAATTTGATACCGATGAACTAGAAACTCAAATTAGCCGACTGATGCAAGACGAAGATATTAGCAAAAAATCTGGTATTTACGAATTTGTATTGACTAAAAATGAAAAATAT
>JAYWGE010000227.1:0-4055 GCA_043778455.1 bacterium | reverse complement strand
GTGAATAGAAAACTCAATAGGAGTACCAGAGGGAATATTATCGGGTAGACAGTGGAATTGGGAATAGATGTTGTCGCCGTCAGAGTTGGTTTCGTAGCCTATGTCGTGCCAATAACCACCATTGCCATTGTAACCTACATAAAACTTGACATAATCTACACCTGTTTGATCATTACCAACATCCCAAGCTTTGGCTACAGGTCTGACACACCTTTGATTACCATTTTCTCCCCAATTGATAGCACTAATCAGTCCATCGGGCAGTGTTTTGTCATCGGCTCTGGTTCGTGTCCATTCTATTCTAATGTCGTTGTTGACCCAGCTACCTTGGTAGTCCAAGATTAAGGTTTTGGTACCATCAAGATAAATATCACTTACCTCTGCACTACCACAACAATTTCTCTCAAGGATTTTGTTAGCATTGGGATACCAGTTATAGCTGTTTTGGGTGTCAGCCAGATAGAGACGCATATTGTCATCTGAGTTAGTCTTAAATTTGTACCAGCCTTTGGCAAATTGATATTTGCTAGTCATTCTAGCTTCCCAAAATTGTGCGTTTATGTTGCTCACAGGAGAGTTTTGACCCCAGTTTAATGATATGCCGCCATAAGTTTTGTTGTTGCTGTCGTACCAGCCGTTATAGTATGCAGTAGCTTCGGGGTCTCGTCCAAAATCCCAGCTCATTCCGTTATAAAAATTGACACACCAATTGTTCTCATTACCTGTAGCCGTACATTTGGCAGAGACAGATTTGCGAGTGTATCTTCTCCACTGATTACCATTATTAGAGTTTACTCGCCAGTTGTTGGCTTTGTCTCTAGTGTGAATGGATATTTCTATGTCTTGAGACGAAAGGTTACTTGGTAGATTGTAATCAATAGAAAAAATATTGTCGCCATCGTTATTGTCTTGTTCACCAAGTCTAGTCCACACACCATTCCATTTGGCATAAAAATCCATTCTATCAACGCCACTACGAATATCACCGTTATTGTCATTGGCGCTACCTGTGATGTGTAGACGGTTACCTTGAATATAAGTGTTGCCATCATCCCAAATCCAAGAATTGGGTGCAAAAGTGTCTTTTTTTGGCTGTATGTCTGCTGTTTTCCACATCCAAAAGTTTCGTACAGCTTGTTTTTGATCTTCATAAAAATCAATAGAAATAGGGTAGTAGCCAGAGCTTGGTATTTTTATGTATCCATTGGCGTATCTACCTGCGTGATTACTCCAGTCACTGATTACATTACTACCACCTATGCTGACATTTACACCATCGTCAGAATAAGTCTGGACTGCATATTCACCAGCACTAATCCACATATAGCCACCAGTGTTGATACTCCAATAATCAGAGTTCATACCCCATCTTGGTGCAGAATAACCCCAGTTATAACCTATATTGACTCTACCATCATAATTTTCATTCAAGGAATCGGCAGCAGTGGAGCCACAAACACAGGTATTTTGGTAATATTGGGTGCAATAATTACCGTATTGAGCGTAGCACCAGCCACTATTGCTAAAATTTTTGCCAGAATGAAGTTTGAATCCTTTGGCTTGTTTGAGAGCTAGTTCGCTCCGTACTTTATTTTTGTCAATAATATCTTGAGATAAGTTTTCATCAGGTATCTGACCGTGAGTGTTTGGATCTGGCAAGTTACCATTTTTGTCAGGTTTGAGTTGGTATTTTGGATCAAGGTTGATTACAATAGGTTGAGTTGGTGTACCCAGTGTTTTAGCAGGTGTTGGAGTGCCATACTTTGCCAGTTCCTCCTTAGCGTAGTTTATTTCTACAAAATCCTTTGGCTTATATGGAAAAACTGTATTACTAGGCAAACTAGAAATGGTAGTTGCACTTGGTAGCGGTTTACCATCTTTGTCCAGCCTGTTGGTTTTGTTTTGCTCTTCAATATACTTTTGGGAAAAAACTTTCTCCTCACTGCTATTGGCTCTATCAGAGATTATTTTTACCATCTGCGCATCGACTTTTGCTTTCATTTCTGGTGTTTCCACAAACTGCACACTGGCTTCTTGTTCGGCTTTGTTTTTTTCTTCAGGTGTGTTACCACTTGGCATTACCAATAGACTTGGATCAGGTTGGGGTGGATAGTAACCTTGAGGAGTTGCTTGAGGAGTTGAATTTGGGTTTGAGACTTGGTTGGAACTAGATGAACTAGAAACTGATACAGCACCTGCTGGTTTTTTACCCCAGTTGGGATCTTTGGCAAGTTCTTGTGAGTTTTCTTTTTCCCATTTGGCGGTGAGCTGATCTGCGGTGATTTTACCTGCTTTTAGATCTGCAAAGTCTTTGATACCATCAATATTGGAGGTTGTACTTTTGGTGTCCACCGTTTGAATGATATATTTGATATTACCATCAGGCTGGGTTTGGGCTATCAATTTTTGATTGTCTTTGAGCTGTTTGATACTTCCATCAGCATTAAATGTATTACTAAAATCATACTTGGGAGCTTTGGGATCTACGGCTTGGATGTCAAGACCTTTGTCGTTGGGAATACTTAGAGTTCCTTTGCCGTTTGGAAAACCTTCACCTGTGATATTGACTGTGGCAGGGTCTATTTTGTTGCCTTTGGCGTCATAGAGCCAGTTAGTTGGTGGCGTGGCTGTTGACAGGTTTGTATTTGTGGTTTGAACCGATGAAGGTTGTGTACCAACTTGCGTACTTTGGGCTTTGGTCTCAAGGCTAGTGTTTGGATTTATCATTCCGATCTGAAAGCCAGAAACTACAATAGAGGCAATTATGGAAACGGTGAGAATAGGTTTGAAATATAGTTTGAAATTTTGTTTTAGGTATTTCATAATGTGTTTTGGTTTGTGGTTTTGATCTAGTAACCCTCCCCACCTTTGGTGGTACTATCTTAATAACCCTGAGTAACGAAACTTTAATTATCCTATAAATAAACCAAAAAGTAACAGTTTAAATATTTACATTACACTCCAAAGCTGTCATTGAGAATTTATTTCAGAATCTAAAAGGTATTTTTTTAGTTAATTTTATATTTCTATTTGAACTATTAGATCCTAAAACGAGTTTAGGATGACAGTGGATTTTGGAGTTTTGCTATTTGGGTTTGGAAAGGGAGAATGTAGCTTGTAATTACTCCTATTTAGAAGGTGGCAACGAAGTTGACGGTGGTAGTTTGCAAAGCAACGGGGTTAATTTCCTCTCCTGTGGGAGAGGTTGGGTGAGGGTTTATGATATTTTATCTCCCACCTGTTCTGACTGTGCTACCTTTTCCAATGGTCAAAACTGCACTGGTGGTTTCTGCTTGGTTTCCTAGTCCCAAAAATTTGAAGAGTGTACTTGGCAAAGATAACGGCAATGATTCTGTCTCAACTTGACTTTCAGGTTTATTTTCAGTCTTAGTCTCTGGTTTTTTGTTTCTATCAATGGTTATCATTCCGCCATTTGGGTTGGTTGGAATATTAGTCTTAAATGGTATTGCTGAGCTGGAGTTATTGTTTGGATTATTATTCGGATTGTTTTGTTGACTAGACATAATGTCTACATAGTCCACAAATTCTTTTGCCTCTCTGTCTGCCAAGACTATAGCATTAAACAAATTAAGCAATCCTGATCCGATACTCACATAATCAGATGACACAAACGAAGCTGAATTTACTATATTGGCAAGGGCGTTACCTTGAGTGTCAAAAGTGTAATACTGAGTATATTTTGGAGTATCAAAATCGTTTAATTTACTCAAAAAACTGCGATATTGACCAACCAACGCCAAAGCTCCTGCCATTTGAGGCGACGCAAAACTAGTACCAGAGTCATAACAAACAGGATTGACACAAGCCACATTAATTCCATCGCCCACAGGAGCAACCAAGCTCAAACTATTTGCAATATCATAATCCATGCTGTTGCTATAGGCAGATTTGGTGATTTGGTCTGTGCTGGTAGCATAATTACTGGCACCCACCGCTATCACACCCCGATAATTGGCAGGGTACATTGGCGCATTGTCCTGTTCTTGGGGAATATTGGTATCTTGGATACCGTTGTTGTTATAGTCACAGTTATT
>JAYWGE010000226.1:0-4065 GCA_043778455.1 bacterium | reverse complement strand
CAAGGTACGGATGCTTGATGACCAGTGCGTCCAATATAGCCTTAGATTTGTTTTGGAGAAGTGAAAGTTGTTGAGGTACAAAAATAGCAATATCACTATCTACCAATTGATAAATATTGGGTACACCCCGTAGCTTGAGGGGAACTTTCTTGTAAAAATAATTTTTGTTTTCAGCCACCAAATCTCGAGTGTTATTGGTCAGTCGTAGCGTTTGATAATACCATTCACAAAAAAAACCAATCCGAGCATTGGCACCACAATATCTAGCCATAGAAAAGCTGAGCAACTCTTTTTCCTTTAGAAGCAGGTTACGAACAGGGCTAATGAGGTCATAAAGTTTGTTTCCATAGTCTATTTGGGCAAGTAACAAATTGGTTTCGGCAAGAAACTCAGTCAAAAAATTAGATTCGTCAATCATTGTAAATATTTTTGATTATTTTAGTTTTGGGTTTTTAGTTTTCCTCCACTATTCGTATTGGCAATTGCAAAAGATCACCTTGTCTCACAGGAAAATTATTGAGGATATTTTGTCTTACTCTGGCGTAGCTGTCAGGGTCTGTAGTTGGGGTATCTTCCCGCAAACCATTGATACCAATTGTTGCAATAGCTCCATGGGGACTAAAACCCGACACATCAAGTTTACATAAGTCATCGGCATAATTGAGAACTGAACCGAGCTGGGATTGGTATTTGGCAATAGTTTGTGTGGGTGCTGTGGTAAATAATCGGGCGAGATTGCCTACTTTGGAGACGGCTTGGGTGGTAATATTATCAGACATAAAATAGGTTTTGAATTGAGTTAAAAATAGGTTTAAATTAAATTTTTGGTATATAGTCAATGACAATCAATGGCACTTCCAACTTGAATCAATTACTTTTTATTAAGTAGTAAATAGTAGTAAATTCTTTTGTTCAAGGTAATTTGGTGTGTAAGTTTGTGAAATTTATTTTCTCACAAAAAGTGTGTTAAGACCTCAGATACCGCTGAATGGAAACATAAACAGTGAAGATGCCAATGCCAATGCTGATAAACATAGTCAAGAACAACGAAAAATAAATTTGACTAATCAGATCGCTTCCACCACCATTGGTGAGGCTACTTACTCCCAAATAAGCCTTGAGGGTTGGGGCTATCACGCCAATTGCTGAGACAAAAATGATAATAACCAAAATCGCCGAAATCAAATTATACAAAATACCCTGAGTTACAAAAGGCCCTCTAATGTAGTTATTGGTCGCCCCAACTAGTCTCATAATTTCAATTTCTTCTTTATGATTATAAATAGTCATCCTCAAAATATTAGACATCACCAAAACAGCCACTAAGCTGAAAATCATAACAGTTACAATGCCAAGTAAATTGACCCAGCCATAAAATTTGACAATATTGTCAATGGCAGGTTTATCCGAAGACACTTCATCAAAAACCTCTTTAAACTCACCGTCTTTGACAAAATTAACTAAATTAGAATAATCTTCAGATTTACTTGGAGTAACTAAAATATATCGCCAAGCATAGTTTTCATCCTGTTTGAGAGTACCAGATGCAATCCCAGCTAACCCTGCATCCAAGTTAGCCTTGGCTTTATCTTTGTTAAAATATTCTATAGATTTGACTGATAAATTAGCTTTTAACTTTGGTAAAATAGTATTAGCAATCTGTTCTTCCACTACATTTTCCTTAAAAAAAGCAGGAAATGAAACCAGTGTATCAATATTTCTAACAGCATAACCAACAGTAACAGACATTGTAATAATCAAAGCTACGCTGGCAAGACTAACTGTCATAACAATAATAGCTGTAATGGATAGCCAAACTGACCTCGTTATATTTTTGGTACCTTCTACAATAAATCGTTTGAACATATTTTAATTATAAGGTTTTTGTTTTATTTAGTCAAGCTATGAGTCAAATCTAAAGGGTATTTACCAAGTTTTTGGTAGTCTCAAAATCAGCATATCTTAAATTCTCAAAAGTAGTAGACAAACTACCAACGCAGACGCCCCATTTACCCAGCTCTGACAGTGGTAATTCATTAACAATACCATAAATTAAACCTGCCAACAAGCCATCTCCTGCTCCAACAGTTTTTTTGGCAACTAATCCTGTGGGAATATTAAAATGAATAATTCCTTCACAATTGCCAAACACAAGACCTTTTTCGCCCATTGACAAGGCTACATTTTGAACTCCTTTGTCTAGTAACATTTGGACAGCTTTTCGGGCAGCTGAAATGTCAACAATAGCAATATTAAGCACCTCTTCGGCTTCTTCTTGGTTGGGTTTGATCAAAAATGGTTTGCTTTCTATAACTGCTCCAAGTGATTTACCACTAGTGTCAAAAATAGATTTGGAGCCTGATTGGGCTATTTTGTGGCTCAAAGTAATATAAAAATCATGAGGCATTGAGGGTAAAAGTGTACCTGAAAGCACCCAAATTTGATTAGGTTGAATTTTTTTGTAAATTTCCTCTGTGAGGTTTTCCATCTCTTGGACCGTTAGAACTGGGCCTTGTTCGTTGACTTTCATAGACTGATCTCCACAAAAAATAGCTGTGTTGATACGAGTTTCTGCTTCTACCCACAAAATCTCCGAATTAACTTGGTTTTTTTCTAACATTAGGTTAACTTTGTTACCGTGATCTCCCCCCAAAACACAAATAGCAGTGTTACTAATCCCGAGCTGGGTAAGAGCTTTGGAGACATTAAGACCCTTGCCACCTACATCTTGATAAACTTTGTTGGTTCTAATTACCGTCCCAAACTCCAATGTATTGGTGTAAAGCATCCTGTCCAAGCAGGGGTTTAAGGTCAAAGTAATGACCTGAAGTGTGTTTTTGTTGGTATTGTTTTGAAGATTATTTTGCATATTAGAATTATAAACTACTCCAGTTTTTTTGGCAAGTTTTTGTCCTCCAATTCAAATCCAAAGTGATACTGGGTCTCCCAGTAAAGCCTCGTTACGACAATCGTCTAATTTAGTTTTTGTTCTACAGCAATAGGTTTTGTATCCATTCGCTTTCTTTGGGGTTGGTCTCTTTCTTTAGCTTTTTGTTTTATTTATACTCTTCGTCTGTACTTGCCTTTGTTAAATATTTGTAATCCATAGTTCTTGTAAACCCAAACAGCGAAACTTAAATTATCTTACAAACAAGTCAAAAAGTAATAATTCAAACAATTTACACTATACTTCAAATATCTCATTTTTCACAAGTTTGCAGAATCTAAAGATTATCATTTTAGTTAATTTTCATTCATAGAATATCAAGTCTAACTTATAGCTAAGCCCATAATAAACAGGACAAACTAGACACAGAATTAGTTTGAAAACAAGCTTAATTGCTCGGTTTGTTGAAAAGTAATTTGTCTAGTTCCTGTTGTATTTGGCTATATGTTTTTATTTGAGTTATTAGATCCTGAAACAAGTTCAGGATGACAATTTGGAGTTCAGGATGACAGTGAGTTTTGGAGTTTCGCTATTTAGGTTTGTAACAGAATTATACCACAAAGTTTTATTCTTGGATAGAGGGTGTCGCAGTTTGGATTTGAACTGAGGAGATTTGATTTGACAAGAGATTTATTTTGTGGTATGCTTAAAATAATAACTTAAAACAACAATCCTAAACAAGTATTTTTTTACAAACCCAAACTTAATTTTAATTATGGAAGAATCACCACAAACAGAACAATTAACACCCCTTGAAAGAAAAAATGAAATATTTGGAGAAATATTTGGAGAACCCGCTACAGATTTTCAAAGTGAATATAAAGCCTTAGTAGAAAATAAACTCAATCAATTTCTTAGCTCTACAGATCAACGGGAAACAATGCAAACCATAGCACTATATTTGGAGTATAATATACCAACGGCATTTAATAAAGAAAATAAAGAAAGTGATAAAAGCTATATAAATGGTATTATTGCTAATTTAAAAAACCAAAAAATGCAAGATAAGCTCAACGAAATTAGAACTGACAATCTAGCTTAATCTAAAAAACTCTAAACCTAAATATAATTATGCCTGAACAATTAGAACAATCAGGAGACGAATATTCACTTGAACA
>JAYWGE010000225.1:0-4070 GCA_043778455.1 bacterium | reverse complement strand
CGTTTAATAAAATTAGTTAATTAACAACCCTCACCCACCCTCTCCCGCAGGAGAGGAGAATAAGCCCAACTTCATAGTAACAGCCCCTTAGTAAGGGGCAGCTTTCTTAATTGGGGGTAGGTTTTGATTTTAGATAGTTTTAGGGTTTATCTTTGAGAATTACTTTTTTTGACAAGAAGTTGGATTTAATGAATAATTAAATTATGAATACCGCAACAACAACCAAATCAAAAACTAAATCTATAACTCAACCAATAACCAAAATTGGAATTATTACCAATACTTATCCACCAATGCGAAACGGAGTCTCAATGGCAGTTTTTGGTCTAGAACAAGCCCTCAAATCTAAGGGAATAGAGGTTTTTATCGCTACTCCTGCCCTAGATGGTGTAGTTTATTCAGATAATATTTGCCCGTTGCCATCCACCGACATACCTGGTACAATATCGGGTGAACTTAAACTTCCAAGAGGTTATATCAAAACCTGTCGCAAATTTTTTGGAGACAATGGTGTTCAACTAATCCACACACACGATACACTTTTTGGCGGTATTGAAGGAGCTTTTGTCAGTAATGATCTCAAGATTCCGTGTGTTCACACTTTTCACACTATGATTCAGCAATACAATCTAGTCAAGTTTCCCGCCTACAAAACCATTATCAAACAAGCTATTATTGAGGTGTGCAACAGCTACCAAAATGTGATTTCTCCATCCCAAAAAGTTTATGATTATTTGCTTGATCTTGGGGTTATGTCGCCAATTACCCAAATTTACAATGTGCCATATCTCAACAATGTGGAGTTTGTGAATACCAATAGGTTTGAAGCCAGTTTTGAAGTTAATTTTACTAATGATTTGAACACAGATAATGGTTTTACTTTTTTATCGTTTTGTAGATTATCTTCGGAAAAAGGTGTAGATGTAGGTATCAATGTCTTGGCTTCTATTTTGCAAACTGACCCAAAAATTAGATATGTGATTGCTGGAGATGGGCCTGAAAAAGCTGATTTAATTGAGCTAACCAAAAGTTTAAAAATTGATAAACAAGTATTTTTTGTGGGTAGCTACGCCCCTAATGAACTAGAATCTTTAGTAAAAACCATTGGTGCAAAAGCGTTTTTATTTACTTCTTTGTCCGAAAACTTGCCAACCAATATCCTTGAAGCTACTTATTTGGGGTTGCCGATCGTGGCAATAGATGACAAAAGTGTTGATTATATAGTCAAAAATGGACACAACGGCTACAAGCAACCGCTTGGTAATCTTACTCAAATTTGCCAAAATCTAATTGATAATCCACAGCTTACCCAAGAACTTTCTGTCAATGCCAAAGCCACTGCTCAAGAATTTATTGCTCAAGATATAGCTCAAAAACATATCCAGCTTTATAATAATGTTTTGGAAATGTACAATAAAAACCAAGAAGATGTAGGCTATCAACAGTTTAGATTGGGTAGTATTTTTGGCTTGGTAGACAAATTAGTCCAAAAAATTAGGGAGTTTAGTAAAATTTAGACAGCAAAATTTAGATTTCAATCTCCACGCTGACAGGGCAATGATCAGACCCAAAAACCTGATCGTGATGTTCACAGTTAGTTACTTGGTTTAAAATATTGTTATCTACCAAAAAATAGTCAATTCTCCAGCCTACATTTCTGTCTCTTGCCCTAGTGATTTGATCCCAATATGTATATTTGTCAACCAAATCAGGATACAAAAATCTGAAAACATCTGTAGATCCTGTGGTAAAAAGAGAATTTAATATCTCTCTCTCTTCTGGTAAACAACCTGTAGTTTTGCGGTTTTGCTTGGGTCTAGCGAGGTCAATATCTGCCACAGTGGTGTTCATATCTCCACATAAAATTACGGTTTTACCTTCAGTTTTGAGTCTGTTAACAAGATTGATTACTTCTTGATAAAATTCTAGTTTGAAGGGAATTCGTTCGGGTCGCCCACCTTGGGGATAATAGCAGTTAATAATCGTCAAGTTTTGAGTTTTATTTTGGATTTGATCGTTAGTTTTAGTTGGTATTTCTAGTTCCAAAACTGTAGTTCTACCTTCATCATCAAATTTACTGACACCCAAACTGTAGCTTTTGATATTTGGAAATTTGTCTTTACGATAAAAAATAGCTGTACCCGAATAACCTTTTTTGATACTACAAGCATTCCAAACTACTCCATAATTAAATTCGGTCATTAGATCAGATTCAAAACCTTGCTCCGTATCCTGCCACCATTTTTCAAAAGTACCTTGATCGGCTTTAATTTCTTGAACAGCCAAAATATCAGGTTGGTGCGTTGCCATAAAATTCCAAAAGCCTTTTTTGGATATAGCTCGGATGCCATTGACATTCCATGTGTAAAGTTTCATACTTTCATATTATGTGTCAATCTTTAAGATTAGTCAAGTTAGTAAGTTTAAAATATTATACACAATACAATATTAACTTATCCCAAATACTTTTTATTAAGTAAGTAAATTTCTTAACTTCAAAGCATTTTTGTGGAGTAAGTCTTGGATAGTTATTAGCGGAACGAGTACAAGGTAAATAATCTATGTTTTAACTACTTTTAGTCTATTTCTTGACAATAATGCTAATTTTAGGCATAATATTAATATAGCCAAATCCAAATTTAAATCCAGTAGAAATATTATTAGAAAACTCATTATGCCCATTCAAAAAGCCAAAGTTGGTAAAAATACCCCAGCGTCCGTTGCCAAAAGACTAAACAAAATTAAAAGTGTCAAAAAACAAGAAAATATCAAACAAAATGCTCCCAAGATGCCTATTAAAACAGTGTCCAGTGTTGCCCCAAAACTAGATGCGGTTTTTAAGGAGCGAAAAATAAGAAAAGCTGTCAACAGAGCTGTTTTTGTGTCTACTAAAGAAAGATTTGGACGCAAAGCTGATGACCAAGAAACGATTGATACTTCCAGTAAATCTCGAGACATCAAAGGCAACCGACCACCCAAAAACCTAGCCCCATCAGAATACACTCAAACTAGCTATATTAAACCCAAACTTGCTCCTATGGGCGTCAACAGTGCCACCAAAACTATTGACAAAAACAAAAAACTGTGGTCAATTCCCGTTCCCAAAAATATACCAGAAGAACGGGTAGATGTAGCCTTGGTCAAGTTATTTCCTGAGTTTAATAGAACACTAGTCAGAAAGTATATTGATGCTGGAATGGTGTTTATCAACAAAAAACGAATTTGGATTGCCAAATATCTTGTCAAAGCAGGAGAATTGTTGGAGGTTAATATGGAGCAAGGCGACCTTGAACGGCAAAACCTAGAAATGAGCAATATTTTGTTTGAAAACGATGATTTCTTGGTAATCAACAAACCTGCAGGAATAGTGGTAGAAGATAGCAAAAAAAACCACCCCGTGATCAAAGCCCTCAAAAAACTAGATTCAAGATATGAAGATCAGCCATTTTATATTGCCCACAGAATAGACAGAGAAACTAGCGGTTTACTTTTGATTGCCAAAAACGAAGCTACTCAGCAAAAATTGGTAGAAATGTTTGTTAATAAACTAGTGCAAAAAACCTATCAATGTCTTTGTATCAACACTCCTCAAAAATTTCAAGGTGTCATTAACACCAATATCGGTCAGCACACAGGTATTCGCAAAAATGGAATTGATAGCTCACCAACCCACGGTGGCAAATCAGCTTTGACAGTCTACAAAGTCAACACAACTTTGGCAAAAGGTCAGGCTAGTATCATCACTTGTCAGCCAAAAACAGGTCGGTCGCACCAAATCCGAGTTCATCTTTCATCTATTGATTGCCCTATCTTGGGAGACAAAATTTATTCTAACAGGTTTAAGCACAGCCAGTTATTTCAAATTGCCAACAGACAGATGATGCATGCCAGCCAGCTCAAATTTGAGATTTGGAGCAAAGAGTACAATTTCCACGCACCTGTTCCTGCAGATTTTAACCAAATGATCAAGTTTATCAAAAACCTTCCAAAACAACAGTAACTCTAAAAATGCTTTCAATATCAGCACAAATTAACTTAATTTATCGACTCAGTCTAGGAATTTCTATAGC
>JAYWGE010000224.1:0-4128 GCA_043778455.1 bacterium | reverse complement strand
TTGTTTGTTCCTCTGTTAAAAACTTAATAATTGTTGGATTTTGTTTTAGGTAATCAGTTGTTATATGGGGATAAATTATACTCAAAAGTAATTTTAGGGATTTGTATGTAGGGTTTTGTTGTTGTATTTCTTCTTGTGTAAACCCTAATTCTTTTAAAATTCTATAAATTTCTTGGTAAGCCTCTTTTATTTCTCCTGTACCTATTATTTCTATTTCTTCTTCTGATAATAATTTTAAGCTTCCATAATCTAGGTTAATTGGCAATGTTTCTTCAAGGGGCTGGTTTGAATCTGATAATCTTCCTTCTGATATTATTTGATCATCTTTTTCCATAATAATTGCTTTTTGTTCTGTTGTCAATAATCTTAGCAAACTTGGATTTTGTATTAAATCAATGGGCATTAGCTTGTCTATTTCTGCTTGAGAAATATGTTTATTTGCTATGTTTACAGCTTCAAAACAAGCTCTTTCTTTTGGATTTAGATCGTTTAATATTTCCTCTCTTGTCAAATCAGCTTCATCCTTGCACAATATCATTAAAACTAAATCTGTTAACTCTGTCAAATAACTGATTTCTTGTTCGCTAAACCCCAGTCTTTCCAAAATACCATTTATTATATTTGGATCTTGTTCAAAATAACTATTTAAATCTTCTTTATTTTCCCAATTATCTCCATGTCCACAAAACATAGTAAATCTTGAGTTGGTGTAAATATTGGTTATAAGCATATATTATTTAGATCTTGTTTTTGTAGATTTTTAAAACAGTTTTTTATTTATTATCTCTCATTGCCAACCCAATTGCTGTAGAAAGTTGGTTCATAATCGGCTGGATGTAGGCTCTGTGGCTATCGTCCACTACTATGTTTCGGGTAGGGTCAGCGATAAATACTGGAGTTGGAAAGTTTTTGAAAAAGTCAGAAAACCCTGCAAGATGGACTCCGCCACCTGTAAAAATAATTTTGTTGGGGACTTGAGATAAGGCTTTGTTGGTCTCAATAAATAACTCTAATTCGGATTTGATAATTGCCAAGCTGTCAAAAATTGGCTTGGGTAAAGTGTAGAGATTGACTAAAGAAAGATCTTTTTTGAAGTTTTCGGCGGTAAGAAAATTAATTCCAAGATCGTCTTGTAAGTCTGCACTGATTTTGTCGCCACCAATAGCAAGGTGAGCGCTAGATCTAAGTGTTCCATCTATAATAATAGAAAAAGTGGTGTGTTTGGCGCCGATATCAGCCAAAATTGTGTTACCAGTATCGTTGTGGAGGTCAGCTCGGATTTGAGATATGGTTTGATTTTCCAGTCCTACGCCATCTAGGTTGATATGCTCCAAAAGATTACGATTGTTTTCCAAGACAAAATCGGGTAGGGCGTTGATGATCACTCGTTGTTTGCCTGTATAGGCTTTGATTCTTGGGTCGTCGTTAATTATACTCCATGACAATCGCATTTCATCGGGCGGGAAAGGTAAAAAATAGGGGGCTTGTTTTTCAATTTCGGCTTGGATGGTTTTTTTGTCCCAGTTGGATTCAAAGTCCATAGTTGTTACAAAAACATGGCGGCTGGTAGCTCCAATCATTGTTTGAATACCCACAAAATTACCACTTTTGAGAATGTTGTTGATAATCCGAGACAGTTTTCTGAGCTTGGTACTGTCCCAATACCCATCCAAATCCAAGTCGTGCCTAGCCACGCCATATGTAGTTATGGTTTTTTGACCTGCAATAATTTGGGATTCTACCATTTTGATGCTATTGGCTCCGATGTCTATCCCGATTAGGGTTTTGTCTTGAAACATATTTATATTATTTTTTTACTGTATTGCTATACTATAATTATACCATATAGTTTATTTTTTGGCAAGTTACAGATTATTAAATTTAACTAAATATACCTTTTCCTTTGTCAAAATTAACAAACTTTCACACAGATTAGTTTTGAACGAAAGTTGTCACGAAACGATATGAAAAGGTAATGATTAAAGTTGGTTAGGGGACAAGTATAAATCATTTTTGGTAGGAGCTTGATATTTAATTTGACCATAGGTTTTGAATAAAAAATACCCCTAATGGGGTTAAATAAAAGACTTATTTAGGGCATCAATTTTAACTTTCTACTTAAAAACCTTAAGTAACTCTACATCAAAAACCAAGGTTGCACCTCCAGGGATTTTGGCACCTGCTCCTCTTTCACCATAACCAAGTTCGGATGGAATAGTCAGTGTTCGTTTACCACCTTCTTTCATACCCACAATACCAATATCCCAACCTTGAATAAGTTGACCGACGCCGATAGTACACTCAAACGGAGTACCTCGGTCTACAGATGAATCAAATTTGTTGCCGTTTTCTAGTTTGCCTG
The DNA here is from genome assembly GCA_043778455.1 of bacterium. Taxonomy (GTDB): domain Bacteria; phylum Patescibacteriota; class JACMRA01; order JACMRA01; family JACMRA01; genus JAYTWQ01. The sequence continues at coordinate 1,766 of JAYWGE010000224.1, read as the reverse complement.
TGTAGTGAATAGAAATCATATCTCCTGCGTCCACAAGTTTGCCATTTCCAACGACAGTATCAACAATGCTTAGCCCTGCCTTAACAGAAATTAGTTCTACATCAAAAACCAAGGTAGAGTTGGCAGGAATACCAGGGATTTCTTGATCGCCATAGCCAAGTTCTGCAGGAATAACAAGGTTTCGGGTGCCACCTGTCATCATTCCAATAATACCAATATCCCAACCTTCAATAAGTTGACCGACGCCGATGCTGGTGGTAAAAGCCTCACCATGGTCTTTACTAGAATCAAATTTGTTGCCGTTTTCTAGTTTGCCTGTGTAGTGAAGAGTGATAATATCACCAGCTTGTACCACACGACCTGAGCCGATAATTGTATCTGTGATTTTTAGATTTGATGGAATGGTTGAAATAGACATAAAAAAGTAAATAATAGTTTAAGAGAGAGGTAAAACAGAAATAAAAAAAATCCCAAAAATGGGAAGATAGAATATAGATTGGAGGCAAGTATGAGAGTCGAACTCATCTGGAAGGTTTTGCAGACCTCTGCCTTACCGCTCGGCCAACTCGCCCAAGTTATATATTTTTGTTATACACTTTTATATTATGACACTATTATTTGACAATGTCAAGTTTTTTGATTATAATTAAGAATGTGTAATGCAGTTTATTACCTTGCAATTCAGATTTATGACAAACTAACATAGCCCAAATTAAAATTAAAAATAACCACTTAATATCCATATTTTATCAATAACATTATCAAGAATTATCAAAAATGTCTGATTCAAAAATTTCCAACTCTCTCACAGCTCTTGCTATCCCAACCCAAAACTCTAACTTTTCCCAATCACAAAAGATTGCTTTTGTCACAATTGTTTTTGGTTATTGCTTGGTTTGGGTAATTAGTTTTAATAGTTTCAAAAATAATGATTTTAACTATGCCTCATGTATCAATATCTCGGCTATGCTCCTTGGGATGCAGGGATTTTTTTATACGATTAACCGAATGAGTAAAGATTTAATAACTAAAAACTGGTTTAGTGTTGGTCTTGAAACTATCTTTTGTCTTGCTCAAGTGATTATTTTGACATTTGCCACCACTCAGCTCAATGTTATAAGCGATCCGTTTATTCCCAGTTTGTATTTGGTCTATGTTAATATTATTTTCTTTGCTCAGGTCTACCTCAACAAAATGATTAACCTTTTACCTGTTTGTATTTTTGGTGTCATTGGCACAAGTATTATCACAGCAATTCTCAAACTCATCATCACTTATACACCCGAAAACTATACCCGACTACTAATTTGGGTTGGTTGTAGCTATAGTTTATTGATTTTTAGTGTAATGTCTTTTTTTGTGGTACTCAAAACCATTGTTGAAAAATATCCCCCAAACTCTCCAGCAGAAGAATAAAAAAACTTTGGTAGTGGTCAATATAGCGTTGATATATAAAAAATAACCACCAAAAAATCCCCAGTCTCGTTGGGACAACCCCTTTGCCAAGAGGCAACTAGCTTCCAGCTTATCAGTGTTAGTTTTACCATTACCAAAACTTTAAATATCTCTTAAATAATAAAAATTTGGCATTTCTCACCCTTGACAGTTCTCCCTAAATAATCTATACTTACGAGTATAAGTATTAAAAACCAAGTGTTATTCCAAGCCTCAAACAGGAGCTATCTCAAGAATAACCAACTTTATTTACAACCACAACCAAAAAAAGCTCAATAAACTAAGTGTTTAAGGTTCTGTTAGAGGTGTGG
>JAYWGE010000223.1:0-4166 GCA_043778455.1 bacterium | reverse complement strand
ATGCCGAATTAGAAGTTTCCAAAATTCCAATAATCTGAGGATTAGCAACACACCAACCAACCCGCAATGAAGGGTAGCGAAAACCTTTTGATAAGCCATCTACAGCAATTATTTTTGTAGTTTGAAAGTCTTTGATATATTTGGTAATAGATAAAATCTCGTTGCTTTCATAGTAATACCGACCATAGATCTCATCACAAATGATATAACAATTATACTTTTCAGATATATTTACTAGCCTTTCTAAGTCTTGACCAGCGATACAATTGCCTGTTGGATTGGATGGGTTGGAGAGTAATAATATCTTGATACCTTGCTCAGATATAGCTTTTTCAATTATGTCCAAATTGATCCGAAAACCGTCATTAGGGTCTAATTCTATAGCGATTGTATTGACATTAGCTCCAAAAATACCAACAATTTCAGTATATTGAGCATAATCAGGGTTGAGGTAGCCAACGGTGGTGGTGTTTTCAAGCATTGCCATTACACAAGCCAAAACTAACCTTGTACCTCCAGCGATTAGTATATTTTCAGGATAAATACCTTGGTTTGTGTTTTGATTACTGAGTTCACCAAAAAGCTGGTTGTAATAATCTGCAATTTTTTTTCTTAGTGGATTAATTCCGTTGACGGGTTGATAATTATAACTTGCAGCGTCAATACTTATCTGTGTAATCCTAATCACATCGCCTTCTATGGCTTTGGTTGTTGGGGCGCCTTGTCCAAAATTAACCCAGTTTTTATCGCTAGGTGAGTAGCCAAGAGCTCTAGCTTTGTTCATAGTTGACATTATGCCATTTAGAGGTAGTTTTTTGAACATAAATATTATAAAATATAGAATTTAGACCAGTGATAACTAAGTTGAGTGTCGTAGCGAAGAGTTTATCTCTCCATAAAATACTCCAACTTCAACATATTATTTTGCTATTATTAAATTTAAATTGTAACTGTGGCGATATAAAATCGCCTTTACGACACTTTAGTTAATTATAGCTAAACCCACCCTAAACTGTACAATTATCAAATCTAACTATTATAGCCAAATACAACAGGAACTAGACAAATTACTTTTCAACAAACCGAACAAGTAAGCTTGTTTTCAAACTAATTCTATGTCTAGTTTGTCCTGTTTATTATGGGTTTAGGTATATTGCAATTGAGGAGATCTTTCGCTTTGCTCAAGATGACAGTTACCATAGATTTATATGAACTTAGTTAACCTTTGTATTGTCTATTTTAAACTTGGTTTAGCTATGATTGTTTACTTACTTGTGTCTCGCTCTGCATATTCGTCGTCCACTGTGTTCATAATTACCTTGTCGCCTTCCTTGATAAACGCGGGAACTTTGACTACTAATCCTGTTTCAATGGTGGCATCTTTGAACACATTACTTGTAGAATTACCTTTGTTTATGTCTGTTGTGTTAGTGATTAGATACGAAACTTTAAGAGGTAAATCAACGGTAATAGCTTGGTCGTTAAAATAGGCAATTTCTACCTCCAAACCTTCCTTGAGATAGCCAACTTTGTCAGCCAACATATCGGTGGAAATATCCACAACTTCATAGGTTTCTACCAACATAAATGACAGTTGATCGCCTGTTTGGTACAAGAAATTGGCTTTGGCTTTGACTAGATTTCCTTCTTCCACACTTTCGGAGGCACTAAAGGTTTTTGGGTAGTTTTGACCTGTGATTAAGTCTTTAAGAATAACATTTTTGACGGCAGCTAGTCTTGGTTGAGACCGCAATTCGGCTTTGGTGACTACGCAAGGTTTGTTATGATAAATGACAACTTTACCGATTTTGATATCTGAAAAACTAAGCATAAGTAGTATTGTAAATAAATTTTAAATAATTGTTGGGTTTCTAATTGTAATTAAACTTGAATCTATCAGTTTTGTCAAGGTTTTTTTTGATATGCTTGACAAGAATACAAATTTTGTGTTATAATTAAAAGGTTGCAAATAGTTATTTAAAAATTATATTTTACAAATCTAGTAAGTATAAACAATATCCTAAAACTCATCAAATTTTAGATCAACAATAACAATATTCACTTGACATTTTAGTATTCGGGGATCGTCTAACGGTAGGACTATAGTTTTTGGTGCTGTCTATCGGGGTTCGAATCCCTGTCCCCGAACCAACTTAAAATAATTCAAATTATAAACCAATAATCTTTCCATTCCAATGAGTAGCTATGTAGGTACAAAATTACAACAAAGAAAACGAGCTAGAAAATTTGGCTTTAGAAACCGATTACTCAATGGTCAATCAGTCCTAAAATCAAAAAGACTCAAAAAAAGAGTTAAAATGGCTGTTGTAATCCGAAGTCAAAAACAACATCTAAAAATTAGCTAAAAATATGATAGACTAGTTTTTAGTAATAGGCTAGTCAATCAAAAAATTAAATATTCATTGAGTATCTAAATAAGTATTAAAAAATTGTGTTTCCCAAAAAAAATCGTATTGTTACAGCCAAAGACATTAAGTTCACACTCTATAGCAAGTTCAAAAATCGATCAAAATACTGGACAATCACAACCAAAAAAAACTTACCCAATCAGCCAAAACCACTAATTTTCAAAATTTTAGTAATTATTTCCAAAAAAATCTCCAAACGAGCCAATATCCGAAATAAAATCCGAAGAAGAATTTTAGCTATCTTTGACCAATACAAATTTGACAACTTATTACCAAACAATTTTTGGGTAGCAATCCAAATCACTAATCCAACTGTTATTAACCTAACATTCTTGGAACTCCAAACTCTAATTAACCTTGACATCAAACATGTTTTGTTAAAATAATTTACAACAACAGTCAATACAACAATGCCGAGGTAGCTCAGTGGTAGAGCAGTGGCCTGAAGAGCCTCGTGTCGGAAGTTCGATTCTTCTCCTCGGCACCACAACTATTCCATAATCATTTATTTATAGTCTAATTAGAAAAGCATTAAAAAAGCTCAAAATTCCCTCAAAATCTAATTATATCATTAAGTAAATACACAGTCAAAAAATTAAAAAAATCTTGACCAGTAACTAGATCAAAAAATTAAAAAGCAGAAAAGCAGAAACACTAGACATAAATAACTCAAAATCTTAATTTGTATCTGTTGGTTGCGTTTTTAAAAACATTTTCTCTTCCGTGGATTTCTTTCGTGAATAGTTACTGTATTTATACTTATACAAACAGCTAAACTAATAGTTTTATACCCAAACCTTTGTCAACATTCACAAACTTACACACAGAATTGCTTTGAACGAAAGAATTTACTACTTAGTAAAAAGTAATTAGTGTAAGTTGGGTGGGGAACAAGTATAATTATTACACTTGAGGAGATCTTTCGCTTTGCTCAAGATGATAGCGGTCATAAATCTCCAAGCTATAAATCTCCAAAATATTTAATTAATCTTGACAATTAAATCAGAAAATCTCCCTATCAGGGTGTGCCACAAAGTGGTGGGGGTAACCTAATTATTATAAAACCATCTATCAAAAACAATTCAATCTATACTTTATGTCTCGAGGCAAACGACCAACCCCTCCTGCAAGGCTATCATCAGCTATTGCCAGTAACAACCCTATTTTTATGACCCGAACCAATTCTAACTCCCAACCCAACTACAACCAAGGTGGTGTAGGCTACAAAGGTAATGCCAAAATTGTCCGACCTTCCAAATCTCTTGTATCCCTTACAGGTGGTAATCTTGCCAGTCCAACCATCAACCCAATTCTCAACACTGGCTTAAAGCTACAAAGTAACGCACCTACAGTTTTTCCCGATGGTCCAATTGTCAGGATTATTCCTCTTGGTGGTGTCTCTGAAGTAGGTATGAATATGACTGCTATTGAGTGTGGCAACGACATTATTGTGGTAGATTGCGGTATGGGTTTTGGTGGCGGTGAAAAATTTCCCGGAGTAGATTATGTCATTCCAGATACTACTTACTTAGAGGAAAACTTGACCAAAGTCCGAGGTATTATTTTTACTCACGGTCATCTTGATCACATCGGTGCTGCACCTTACATTTTGCCAAAACTACCAGGGGTTCCAATTTTTGGTATGCCGCTAACTCTGTCTTTGCTCAAAAATCGCTTGGTAGAGTTTGAATTGCCCGAAAAAATTATTGCCAAAATAGTCAAACCAGAACAAAGTCT
>JAYWGE010000222.1:0-4178 GCA_043778455.1 bacterium | reverse complement strand
TTTGTATTCTGTAAGAAGTGTTAATATTGTCTTGACAAAGCCAAAAAAAGCCCCTACAGGCGTGTCTATTCCAGCAAGATTATAGCTCAGATTGGGGTAGGCAAAATAGGATTTGTACATCAGATACGATGAGTCAATGATAAGAGTTTTCATAGTTTTAAGTGTTTAGCCAACCGATGGCAAATTTTTTTTGGAGATTTTGGTCATTAAGCTGTCTGGCAATGATAGTTTTTTGGATAGCAATAGCGATGGTTAATTCTGGTTTTTGTAGATAACAGAACCCTAAGTTGGTCTGAATTTGCCACAACCAAAAGTCTAGCTCATCGCGTTCAAAAGCACTGGCTTTGTCGTTAGGTTTGTCCAGTTCAATTTTTTGATTTTTGAGTAGTCTTTGTACCACAGTTTTGGGTTCTGGTAGTTTTTTGACTTTTTCCAATAATTCGGTATTAAGATTCCCAAAAATATCTTGGATAGCTAGGTTGTGGGTTTGCACTCGGGATAAGATCGTTGGCTTGATATTGGATATGTTTTGGGCAAAAAGTACGATGATAAGGTTAATTGGTGGCTCTTCCAGTAGCTTGAGCATTCCTTCTTGGAGGGTTTCAGAATAGCCGTTGAGGTCGCCCAAAAACAATATAGTTGACTGAGAATACTGGACATAAACTTCTGATTGGACAAAGCGTTTGAAGGCGTCTTTTTGAGATTCGGTATCGGCTTTTTGACCATCCCAAACTATAATTTGGTTATTAGAGCGATAATGTTGCCAATTTTTATCTAAAGTGTTTGCATTAATATTGGATAGGTATTTGAGCTGGTTATTAACAAAAAAACTGTAGGCAATAACTTTTTGGATTTGTTCCAAATTGAGGTAGGTTTGGGTTAGGAACAGGTGGGTGTTGAGCATATGAAATTAAACTTTGGTTATATTTTCAATAAAAGAAACTAAAATTATAAGTGTTACAAAAGCATAAATAATCTTACTTGAATTAGCTTGATTGTAGTATTTATCATCCATATAATGGCATATTCTACTTCTTATATTATCGTTTGTTGCATTAGAAAAATATTCAAGATAAAAATAATCAAAAAAATAATCAAAATCATTATCCAGTAACTTTTTAACCTTTTCTACATCTTCTAAGCTAACACCAGTAGTAACTTTTTTACTCTTAAAATCTATACCATCAATTGAACCTACACTTAATATTGACTTTATAAAAATAAACAACCTTTCCAATTTTATCACCATTGATTCGTACATATCCACAGCTTCAAACCTATCTAAACTATCAGAATTAGTCAGTTTTTTTATTCTTGTAAAGTAACTTATAATATGCTCTCTCGTTAAGCTGTACCTTTGTTTCATGGTGGCGTTATCAGAAATTTTTTCCTTAAATCCATTCTCAAAAAAACATTGCAACTTATTCTCATCAATATTTTTAAGTATTTTGTCCCAAATATTATAAATTATACATTTTTCAAAAACATCAGATTCTAATTCTTGATAAATGGATTCGAAAAGGTGATCATTTTTTATTGGAATGTTTGTTGAATTAATGCCATAGCAAGAAATATAGTCAATTAAGTGTGTTTTTTTATGTGTTTTTTTAATTTTTTTCCCAAAAATTATATCCAAAATAGCAAGTGGTAGTGTTACATTATTATTTACCGCTTTGTCTATCTTTAAGAGTACTTCTTCACACAAAGTTTTATATATATTCTTTGTAATCTCGCCATCTCCAATGATAATTTTTTTCATACTAGACTTCATTAGAATAGCAGAACAGTTTTTAATTTTACTTATTCTAGCTTGATCAGTTTTAGATAAATGTTCAAAAGGTGCTACTACATCTATTGTTTCAATAATATGTTGGTTAGAATACATTCCAATATAAGATTTTATTTTTTGATTTTCAATATCTTCTTCTATTTTTGTGAGAACCAAATCTAATAAATATATTTTAGTGAGATTAAACTTTTTACAATCTTGATACATCGTTTGAAACAATAATCCATAATAATGGCAAAAATTTGTATTATCCCATTTACTTAACTTAATATCTTTTAACACTTTGTTTAAGAATAGGGTTTTATCTGTATTCTCAAGTTTTTCTATTGTTTTGTAAAGGGTGGAAAATAAAAAACATAAAATTGAATCAATCTGTAATAAGTTATTTTTTGCAATATCAAGAGTTATATAAAACTTTAAGATATTTTGAATAGATTTTTGGTCAAGTATACTGATAATAAACTTATTAAAAACTAACTTATTTATTAGCAATTTATTTTTAACAGATTCTTGATAACCTGCACTAACTGGTGATTTATTTCTAAAAATTAAATAAATAATATCTCTTTCTTCTAGGCTAAATTGGTATTGAGTAAAAATTTTATTAAACTGAATTATCAAACTTTTTTTAGACTCACTACCAGTTATTATATTTGATATGATTATCATTTTTACCAAATTACTGGACTGCAAATAAACATTAGGATAAAGGGATAAATATTTAAAAGGGTTTTGTTTGTCTAATATGTGATTATTTATAAAACTATTTACAATTTCAAAATCTATGTCACTACAAAATAAATGTTTTCCTAGGGTTTTATTGTTTATAGTAATTTTTTTGGTATTATTATATATTCTATTTTTTTCAACAAACAAGAACTCTAGAAGGTGAGTTATACCACCTTGGTTGTTATATAAAATGTTCCATAGATTGAGTTTTGAAGATTTTAAGATTAGCTGAGTATTAAGCATACCCTAATTATAAACAGTTTTTGCCTTTTTGACAAGGATATAGTTTTTGTATTTCAAATCTCTTTTCAGATACACCCAAATATTATAAACTTTCACAAACCCCCGTACAAAATTACTTTGAACGAAAGGATTTACCACTTTATTTACGAGGGAATTTACGACTTAATAAGAAATAATTAATGCAAGTTGATACTGTTTGGATATAAAACTTGAGGGGGTCTTTCGCTTTGCTCAAGATGACAGTTGGTGTAAACCATTAAATTTGTGAGCCAATAATTTTATGTCTTTCGCTTTGCTCAAGATGACAGTTGGTGTAAACCTCTATAAAAATTTATCAATATATCTTTTGTTTTTTTATTTTTTCTATTTTAAAAACTTGCCAAATTTGTTATAAACTGATACAATATAGATAAGTGTAAATAATCAAAAAAATCTATAAAAATTATGACTAATACAGATTCAAGCTCTAACCAAATCACTGATCAAACTAATGATTCAATTATTTCTCAAAACCCCAACGGTTCACTAAAAGCCAATACGAAAACTACTAACGGTCAAATTTGGCTAAGGCAAATAGAAATTGCCAATATTTTTGGTGTGGACAGGACGGTGGCTAGTAAATACATCAAGCAAGTTTTTCGGGACGAGGAGCTAGATAAACAAACCAATGTTCAAAAAATTAGTATTCTCAATTCGGAAAATCTTATGACACTTTATTCCCTAGAGGTGGTTATTGCTGTGGGTTTTAGATTGTCAGGCACAAGTGCAATTCGGTTTCGGCAGTGGGCAAACACAGTTCTCAAAAATCAAATTATCAAAAAATAAATATCAAAATGCTAACAAAAATCTATCACAAAATAACTCAAATTGCCAAATCTATCAAATCTTATCTTTTAGCGGTTTTCTATATTTCTAAAGACCCAAGATCTCGATGGTATGTCAAGGCTTTATCGGTTTTTACGTTGGCTTATTGCCTCAGCCCAATTGACCTTATTCCTGATTTTATCCCGATACTAGGGACTTTGGATGATCTGATAATTGTGCCGTCTTGTATTTATATTATTCTCAAAATTACTCCACCCAATATCATTGCCGATGCGAGAGATAAAGCTCAAAAAACCAAAGAAAAACTACCCAAAAATATTTTGGTCGGAGTTATGATAATCTTGTTTTGGTTACTAATTTTATTCTTTATCTCCAAAGCAATTTTTAAGTTTTAATTTATGTCTATTTCAACTATTTCAACTAATCTAAGTCAAAACATCACGGATCAAAAAAATAATCAAAACCTAGATCCTAACATCTCCGAAGCCCAGCAATATTACTTGGGTCTGTTTGAAAAGTGGTCAAAACCTGATAGTGAAATAAAAGGAAAACTATATTTTAAAGAGTGTCTTGAATATATTAAATCTTGGAA
>JAYWGE010000221.1:0-4212 GCA_043778455.1 bacterium | reverse complement strand
TCATCTCTTCAGTGCGGATTTGAAATTCAAAAATAAAACCTGTTTCTTCATCTTCTACTGTGGTGTGAATAGATTGGTAGCCATTAGCTTTTGGATTTTTGATGTAGTCTTTGAGGCGACCTTTGAGGGGATTAAAACCGCGGTGTAGCGATGCTAAAACCGAATAGCAACTTTCAATATCAGGAGTAATTACCCGCAAAGCAATAAGGTCATAGATGTCTTTGTAGTCTTTGTGTCGGTCAGTGATTTTTTTGTAGATGGAATAATATTTTTTGGCACGACCTTGCAATTTGTAGTCCAAGACACCTTCTTCTTTAAGTATGTTTCGGGTCTTTTTTTCTACCAATGACAAACCGTTGGAACGGGACTGTATCTCCAAATCTGATTCGGAAATATATTTCTGGTATTCTTGAGGATAAAGGTAAGGAAACGATGCGTCTTCAATCTCGCCACGAAGATAGTTGATACCCAATCTTTCAGCTATTGGGGCATAGACTTCTACACTTTCAAGGGCAATTCGGCGTTGTTTTTCGGGTTTGACATGTTCAAGGGTTCTGAGGTTGTGCAACCTATCGGCTAGTTTTATTATGATTACCCGCAAGTCTTTGCTCATAGCTACCAACATTCGCTGAAGGTTGCCAATATATTCCTCAGAGCCATAGTATCTAACTTTGGACAATTTGGTTACCCCTTCCACCAAAAAAACTATTTCGCTACCAAAAATCTTGCTAAGATCCTTAAGGGTTGTGGTAGTATCTTCGGGTACATCGTGGAGCAAACAGGCAGCTAAAGTGTCTTTGTCCAGACCAATTTTGCATAAAATAATACAAGCCTCCACAGGATGAACGATATAAAACTCTCCACTTTTGCGTCGTTGATCGTCGTGACTGTGTACCATCGTAATAAACGCCAACTCAATAATCGCAAGATCATCTCTGGACATATGACCAAGGTGCAACATAAGAATACTCCAAAGCTGGTTGGAGGCTGTTTCAAGATTTTGAGTGTCAATACCTGTAGTTTTCATATATTGATTATACTCAAGTTTAATATTCTAGTCAATAATTTGAGTTTTTTAATGTTATACGAAGTCAAAATAAATTAAAAATTTGACAAAATAATTAAAATAAGCCTTAATTAATATATGATATACAAAACAATAATTATTAAAACTACCAACCCCCCCAAAGCTAAAGGGTATTTGTTACTTAATTTTTTTGTCTTATCTTCTTACAATAATTATAAATTCAAATTACCCTAGGTAGGGGTGTTTTTTTTGGAAAATCTAATTTTTAAGAACTGTTCAATTTTATATTCAACTGCTATGTTTCATCAAAATAATCAAAATCCTATTGAGGACTCTTCTCAAAACTATGTCGTTCAAAAATTTGGTGGGACTTCCGTTGGGTCTGCCGTAGCCATCGCTCAACTCAAAAATGCAGTCATTAATCAGTTTGATACCAATCCTAATGTGCTAGTTGTTGTATCGGCTTTTTCTAAAATTACCGATAGTTTACTCAGGGCTTTGGAGTATTCAGGTAGCAAAAATATGGAGTATCTTGATCTTTATACGACTATCGCCCAACGGCATATTATCAGTTTTGATGAGCTAACCGTTGATACTCAAACACGGTCTTGGGTAATGCAAGATTTGGCTGATCTCAAAATTGCCTTGGACAGTATTTATGCCTTTGGTAATTATGACGACGCGATGAGTGATTATATTGTCAGTTTTGGTGAGAGGATGTCCAGCAAAATAGTAGCAAGTTATATCAACGTAAATTCTGACCAAAAGTTTGTTTGTAAATGGCTAGATGCTCGAGATTTGATTTTTACTAATGATCATTTTGGCTCAGCAAAGGTAGATTTTGGAGCTACTAATCAAAATATTTCTCAGTTTTTTGATAATAATTATTTGACTAATTCTCCGATTATTTATGTTGTCACAGGTTTTATTGGTTCTTATATCAACACCAGCAATGCTAATCACAGCAAACAACAAACCACAACCTTGGGCCGTGGTGGATCTGATTATAGTGCTAGTATTTTTGGGTCGGCGCTGTATGCTCAAAAGGTGGAAATTTGGACTGATGTCAATGGTGTAATGACCACCGATCCTCGTAAGGTCAAAAAAGCTTTTTCACAGTTGCAACTATCGTTTGTGGAGGCGGCAGAAATGGCTCATTTTGGTGCTAAGGTTTTGTATACCCCAACCGTTGCTCCTTGTAAAAACAAAAACATTCCATTGGTTATTAGGAACACTTTTGATCAAAATTTTGAGGGAACGGTGATTAGTAACGATGCCAAATTTGGCTACAAATATCCAATCAGTGGAGTTTCTACTCTCAAAAATATTACGGTTTTGACCATTCAAGGGTCGGCTATGACGGGTGTTGCAGGTTTTTCAACTCGGTTTTTTGAGTGTTTTGCCAAAAACAACATTAGCCTCATTATGATTACTCAGTCCAGCTCAGAGCATTCCATTTCTGTGGTTATTGAGTCTTCGCGATCAGTTTTTGCCAAAAAAATTGTGGACAAAGAATTTCTGGAATACATAAAATCAGGCGACATTGAACCGATTGTAATTGATAATGACTCTATTTTGATCACGATCATTGGTGGCGAGATACTAGAAACTCCCAATATTGGCGGTAAGTTTTTTAGTTCTTTGGGTAAAAATGGTATCAATATATCAGCCATTGCTACCACTGGTACCGAAATTTCTATTTCGGCAATTATCCCTGCGGTTGATGAACTCAAAGCTCTTAATGTGGTTCATGAGGAAATGTTTGGCAATAACCAAAAAAATCTCAATATCTACATCGTTGGCACAGGTCTAATTGGCAAAGCTTTACTATCTCAAATTACTGAAAATACCAATTTTATTCAGATTCAAAAAAATATTAACCTCAATGTCAAAGGGCTTTGCAACACTACCAAAATGTTATTTTGCGATGATGATAAAGATACTCTTAGCTTAAACTCTGACTGGAGTATGGAAACAAACGATCAAAAAACAAATTTAGAAAATGCAAATTTGGACACTTTTGTCAATAAGATTTTAGCTCAAAAACTTAATAACTCTATTGTTGTAGACTGTACTAGCACTGATATGTTGGGTCAATATTACCAAAAACTAGTTGAGGGTGGGGTATCGGTTGTTACTCCCAATAAAAAAGTAGCTAGTGGCGACTATGGGTATTTTAAATCTGTTAAGGAATCAGCTATGCACAGTGGTGCTAAATATATCTATGAAACTAATGTTGGAGCGGCTTTACCTGTGATTTCCACTCTCAAAAATCTTGTAGAAACTGGAGATCAAGTCCTCAAGGTAGAAGCTGTTTTGTCGGGTACTTTGAGTTATATTTTTAATACTTTTGGTACACAAGTTAGTTTTAGTAGTGTGGTCAAAACTGCCAAAGAGCTTGGATTTACCGAGCCAGACCCTCGTGAAGATCTCAATGGTTTGGATGTTGCTAGAAAAATTTTGATTCTTGCCCGAGAGTGTGGTTTTACCAAAGAACTAGATGATATTACTATTCAATCTTTACTCACACCTATTCAGGAAAAAGTAGAAACTATAGAAGATTTTTGGCAAGAACTGTCCAATAATGATAAAGCTATGGCTGATTTGTTGGCTCAAGCTACATCTAAAAACCAAAGATTGCTTTACATAGCCTCTTTGGACAATACTGGTAAAATCCAAGTAGGGCTTAGGTCGGTAGATTCCAGCCATCCATTTTATGGTCTTAGTGGTAGTGATAATATTGTGTCATTTTGGACACGGCGATATGGCAAAAATCCCTTGGTTATCAAAGGTTCTGGGGCAGGGGCAGAGGTTACAGCCAGTGGTATTTTGGGTGATATTTTGCAATGTGGCGTGTAAAATTACTAGCGATATCATTTTAGGCAAGTCGAAAAATCTCCTCAAGTGTAATTTACTCCTCCCAACCGCTCCAAACTTTCATCCTTCACAAGTTATACTTCAAATAGAAACATAAGTTAGATTTAATATCTTACAAACAAGGGTACTAAACACATCTGATACCCCTTAACCAAGCTATTTTCTTGGCATTATGTTTGACAATATAGAGATAAATGCTAATATCAAGAATTTCTTGTGATTTTGAGTAGGCTTTGGTATTTCTGGTTAAACGCTGTAAATCATCTCTGAAGTTACCATTGTAACCTTCTATAGTCCAAGTTTCATCT
>JAYWGE010000220.1:0-4227 GCA_043778455.1 bacterium | reverse complement strand
TTGCGTTATAGTCATCAGAAAACTTATCTTGAACAATGGTTTTGAATGTGATTTTACCTGTACCAGCAGCTTTTTTGGTACCTGTAACCATTCCACCTTTAATAATTCCATCATCTCCAAGAGCGGTTAGTAAGTTGGAAATTTGGAAAGACAAAGTAGTGCTACCATCACTGGATGCATCTACATTACTTGGGTTATTGCCAATTTTATCAGTTTTAATGGCATTATTACCAATAGTAAAGTTGCCAGATTTTGTACCATCCTGATCCGTTACAGTTAATGTAAGTGGCGATGAGGCGTCTAGTCTTTGACCATCTGTGAAGGTGTCTGTCTCTACAATATTATTAAAAGTAAAGTAGTCTGAAACCTGAAAGTTAAGAGTATATTCTAGGACATTACCAGGTTTTGCTCTTTCGCCAGGGTTTGTTAGATTGACAACGCTTTTTTGGGTAGCAATTGATTTGTCTTGTAATGTGTGTGTGCTTGGGGTACTAGATGTATTGACTTGGGTTGTTGAATCTCTAGAGTCAATAGGTGTCCAAGATCCAGAAGCAGATGCGCTGTCAAAACTACTACTAAACGCTCCTGTACTCACAGGTAAAACTGGGTTACCACTAGCATCTTTGTCACTAATGTAGTATTCAAAGGTGTAAGTAGGTACTGTGCCACCTGTTATGCTGTTCCACACAAGGCTTAATTGACCATTATTAGTTGGTGCTGTTGTGGATGATGGAGGTATTACAGTCGCTCCACTTGGGCTACTTGACACAACTCGTGTAAATACCATGTTGTTTGGTAATTTATCAGTCAAAGTAAAGTTGTTGATAGTTTGACCTGGGGCAATATTAGCTGAAATTGTGTACTGTCTAGGAAAGTTAGGACCTGTAGCAGTTTCGTTTTCTGGGCCAAGATAAACCTTTGAAGTGTTGATAATGCTAGGTGTAACCACAGCTGTTGTGGTTGTGCTAAGAATTGTTGGGTCGGTCTCAGGGTTATTGAGTGGATCGTTGCCATATTGGAACCCCGCAGTTGCCTTAATAGATAGCGGTGTATTAACATCAGCCAAGTTACTAAGCGCCGCGCTGATACTAATGTCTGCAATAGGTTGACCTGGTGTAAAGGATCCAAAAGGAAGCATAAGAACCACTAATTGATCGCCTGGGTTACCACAAACCAAGACAGGATTATTACTACTGTCCTTTGCGTATGGGTGAGTAACAGGAGTTTGTCCACCACCACAAGGGTTTGGGCCACTCGCACTAGCAGGAAATACAAAAACTTTGCTATTGACGGGGCTACCCAAATAGGTTGCAGAAGTAAATGTTAGACCATCTTTTGTAGCGTTTCCGTTGTTTCCGTCTGCGCCGTTAGTTGGCAAATAAACATCAAGATATGGACCATAACCCACTGTTCCTGTGTTGTTAAAACTGGCAGTGAAAGTAACTTCTGATCCAATAAAACTAGTTGCAGGTGTACTTAGGGTAGCAGTTGGATTGCCTTGAGCTTTGACCTGAGGGGTGTTGAGACCTGAAAACATCAACGCAATAGCCACTACAAAACTAAGACTATTGGTTAAAAACTGCCTAAACATAGCCATTGGTTTGGAGTCTTTTTTGGCATTTTCTTTAATACTTTGATAAGAAAATTGGTCGTCTTGATTGTGGTTTTTGTAGCTAACAAGATCCAAAATATCGTTATTGGAACCTTCTTGAAACTTAACCTTTTTTTGAATACCAAAAAGTTGACCAAAGGAAATGAAACTACTTTTAATAGAATTATTTAGTGTTTTTTTTGGTGGTTGATTACCAATTGATTCTGAATTTAGGGTAGCTCCAAATTTAGAACTGGAGATTTTGGTATTTTTATTCTTAAAATAACTGTTTAGTACAATTGATTGAGCAATGCAGAAACAGATTAGTACCAATAAAGGTAGGTTTAGGTTATTCATAAATGTTTATTTTTATTTTTTTGTAATTTTTTTTATTGATGTGTATTTTTTCTGTTTTGTTTTGGGCTGTTTTTTTGTTTTGTTTCTCCACTAATATAAGTATATCATATATTTTTATTTTATGCAAATAGGTTTTGTAATCTTGGGTTTATGTGAATGTATTTTTTGATATTTGACATATCCACATATTTGTGGTAATCTTAAAATAATGGGTAAAACTTTTGGCGGTTCTTTGCAAGCCTTTCACAAACTCTCCATAAACTTTTTTCAAATCTTATTACAAATGTCTGTTACTTATCAAAATTCTGGTGTTAATATTCAAAATGGCAACCTCGCTGTTCAAAAAATTAAATCAGCTGTTCAAAAAACTTACAATCAAAATGTCTTGACTTCCCTTGGGTCTTTTGGTTCGGCTTTTTCTCTCAAAGAAATAATTAATAATTACAATGAACCTGTCCTTGTGCAGTCCACCGATGGAGTCGGAACCAAGTTAATTATTGCCAAAATGATGAACAAATTTGATACAATTGGGCAAGATGTCGTTGCCAACAATGTTAATGATATGCTTTGTATGGGCGCCAAGCCACTGACTTTTTTGGATTATATTGGTTGTAGTCGTCTTGATCCTGACCAAATGGCAATTATTGTGAGTAATATGGCGGATGAATGTGCTAAAATCAATGTAGCTTTGGTCGGTGGTGAGATGGCGGAAATGCCTGGAGTTTATGTAGACGGTGAAGTGGATGTGGTGGGGATGGTTACGGGTATTGCTGAAAAAAGCCAGATTGTTACAGGTCAAAATATCCAAAATGGCGATACTTTGGTCGGTCTTGCCAGTAGTGGTTTGCATACCAATGGGTATTCTCTTGCCCGAAAAGTTATTTTTGAAATTGCCAAAATGTCTGTTAATGACACTCCAGAGGAGCTAAATGGCTCTCAAATTGGCGATGTACTACTAGAACCTCATCGAAATTATACCTTGCCGATTCACAAGGTTTTGGAAGAAAAACTAGAAATCAAAGGTATGGCCCACATTACAGGTGGCGGGTTTATTGAAAATATTCCAAGAATTCTACCTGAAGGATTGGCGGTTGAAGTAATCAAAAATTCCTATCCTGTAGCTCCTATCTTCCATTTAATTCAAAAACTAGGCGAGATGGATGAGCGAGAAATCTACAAAACCCTCAATATGGGAATTGGCTTGGTTTGTGTAGTTAGTCCAAGTATCACTCAGCAAGTTTGTGATATAATCAATAGTTTTGATGACCAACAAGCCTATATTATTGGTAAAGTTACTAAAGCTCAAGAAAATAAAAACCGAGTAGAATTAGTGTAAAAAATTAATAACTCATCTTTGGCAACTCTAAATATTGAAACTTAATCCTACTAATTTTAAAGATAAAAGCTGTGAATAAATTTGCTTGAAGAGGGCTACCCCAACAAGACTGGGAATTTTTAGGCACTTCAAAAGAAATAAAGCTTCTGTTTAGGGTTTTAGATTCTGAAACAAGTTCAGGATGACATTTGGGGATTTGTTACAAAATTTAAATTGTTGCGAAAGGTGGATTAGTAATCTACCTAATAATCTACATTTTATATCACTTTTACGATATATTTTATCTCTTTGCAAATTAGTCTAAAATCGTTTTTTAACCATCCAAAAATTAACAAATAATTGACAAATATTGTTTTGTTTGATATTATTAATAGTATGACCGATCACCTCAAAAAACAACTCCAAAACCTAGGAGTATATGCAGAAATAAAAACCACCCTAGAATCTGCCAAACACGAAAAAATCACCACTCAAGAAGCCAGTTCTCACATTCAAACCTTGATTGCAGGTGCCTTTCCATCTGATGACACTAACCCGCTTCAAATTTTAGTTTTGGCTCTTCAATATGACAACTTTAAGGGTAAAATGGGTGTTGGCAAAATCATCTCTGGCAAAATCACTAAGGGTATGTCTATCTCAGCTATCCAAGAAAAAACTATCGCCAAAGGACGAGCTAGTTCTTTGCTTATTTTTGATGGTCTAGGTCTTAAGGAAGTAGAAGAGGCCCTACCAGGTGAAATTGTCATGGTTGCGGGTATTGACACTATCAACATTGGCGACACAATCACTACCCCTGATTACAACAAAGCTCTACCAAGAATCAAAGTAGATGAGCCAACCATCCGAATGACATTTGGTGTAAATACATCACCATTTGCTGGAAAAGAAGGTAAACTTGGTACATCTAGGCAAATCAGAGAGCGACTTTACAAAGAGCTTGAGA
>JAYWGE010000219.1:0-1523 GCA_043778455.1 bacterium | reverse complement strand
CATCATAGCCAAAACTGTCTTTGAGAAAATCATTAAAAATCTTCTTTTGGTGTTCTTCGCTCTCGTTTTTGGCGTCTGCTTCTAGGATTTTGAGCCGATAATTTTGCCAGTTTTGAACTTGGACTGGACTTAGGGTTACTTTGTTGAGGCGGTGCTGAGCAATATTACCAGAAACATTGGCAATAACTGGAACAACAACTGGATTGGTAACGATATTATTTTGACAATTATTTTTGCTAGACATAGTATTAGTATTCTATCATAACTTGAGTCTTTTTGTCAAAAGATTTAAAAACCCCCAAAAAACCTAAAATAAACTCTGATTTTTGTTAATCAAGTAATAATTAATCAGAAAAATGCCAGAATGACCTGAGGTATAAAGACCTCCTAATCTATTTTGATTGGCTGTGGCAATTCCGTATTCCATAATGATTTTGGCTTCTTTTTGGCGACCTGAATTGTAGACCGACAGTGCAATAAAGGGATTCCAAGAGCCACTGATTCCGTTGTCAGTATATTTTTGTAAACCAACCAAAAACCGATCGTTGGCTATTTTGGCATAATAACCTGTCTCAGAATTGTTAGAATTAGGATTTTTGAATGCTCCAACCCACACATTTTCTAGGGCATCAGGATAATAAATCGACCAATCTGTAGTATATTTAATCTCTTTACCATCGTCTTCATTGGCAATTGCCCAGTCATATGAGAGAGTTTTTTGGTTCCACATTTTTTTGTTAATTGCAGATTCTACACCATTAGAAAATTTTTTTACTTTGTTGGCAAACGCAGAGTCGTTGAGGGTATTGGCAATATTGGACAAAGCATCCAGCCCAGAAACCACCTCTATGTTATCCATAAGATATTTAATTTTGTAACTAGGTTTTGCCCAAGTCAACCCATCTACATCCATAACAGACATTATAGCTTGGTTAGCTAGCTTGGCACTGTCATAATAACTAGCTAGTTTGGTTTTGTTATTTGTTGCTTTGTACATACAATCAAGTGCTTTGAGATAGGTAGCCGAATAGGAATCTACACTGTCCATATCTCCACTGGCACTCTCGGTTTTGGTGGTTTTGTCATAAACATAATCTTGCACATAGCCTGTTCTTGAGTCTTGGCGATATTTGTACCAATCTAGCACATTCCAAGCCGTATATTCCAAGCCTTTTTTATCCCAATAATTTCCAAATTTTAGCTCAGTAGCCATTCCACATACCGCCAAATTTGCCCAATATGGAACAATTACTTTATCTTTTAACCCCAAATCTTTGACAGGATACATCGCCAACATTCCCGATGGTAAAACAGAATCAAAAATATTATTGAGCAAGTTTTCTTTGTTTGTATCACTAGAAGCCCCAAGAACTATGCCAGAATTACCTAGGGTTTTGAGGTTTTTGGCAATACTTATTTCCTGATTTTGCCTATCTATTTCAGCTTGTTTTTGTTTTTGAGAAATATCAGATAACAACGCAACGCAACTAAAAATGAGTGTAAAACCCAAAATAACAACCATT
>JAYWGE010000218.1:0-4242 GCA_043778455.1 bacterium | reverse complement strand
AAAACTTGGCGATGACAGACGGATGACGCAGGGCAAGACACCGAAGGGTCTAAAACTACCACCCGAAAACCTAGTTTTTGAGCTTCTATTGACAGCATTCGCCCAAGTTGTCCACCACCAATAATTCCAATGGTTTTGATTTTGTTGTGTATATTGTTTTGACTAGACATATGTTTTAATTAAGAATTTTTATTATATATCTGCTTCTCCAAAAACTGTGCCATAGTCATACTCATTGCCTTGGCTGATTTTGGGCAAAGACTACTGGCGGTGCATCCTGGAGTTGTGTTGGTTTCCAAATAATAAATTGTCTCTGTGCCATCTTTTATACTAATCATAAAATCCGAACGACTCAGACCCTCGCAACCCAACCAAGTGTGGATATTTTGAGCAATAGTTTGAATTTGATTGGTAAACTCAAAACTAATATTGGCGGGGCAAATTTCTTGGGTTTGGGCGGAGAGGTATTTATCAAAATAGTCAAAATTATTATCTGAAATTATCTCTACAATCGGCATCGCCAAGCCACCCAAAACAGGCACAGTGATTTCTTTGCCTAACACAACTTCTTGCAACAAATAAACACCCTCAAGACCCAATAAATCATTTTTTTGACTGACTAAACGGTTGCCAAAACTAGATCCGCCATCTCGCGGTTTGGCGAAAACAGGGTAACCAATGTTTTTTTGAATCAATGTATCAACATCATCAATGGTTTGTGAGCTAAAGTCTACACATATCGTCTGGGGAACTTTTATATTGTTTTTTAGATTATTTTTTGTGTTACTTTGAGCCATATTGTAACTTACAATTTCTTGAGTTTTGAGCTTGTCCATACATAGCGCAGTTGCCCCTGCCCCAGAACCTGTATACTTTACACCCAAATAATCCAAAAAAGACTGAATACCACCATTTTCACCCCAACCACCATGGAGAGCAAGGTAGGCCAAATCAATTTGATTATCTTTGAACCAATTAGAACCAGTAGCAGTGTCCAAGATATTGATAAACTCTCCACCATTTGGCACAGCATCCATTTGGGCAATCGTCAAAAAACCTGTACTAATTTTGTTAATTTCTTGCAACCTAGCTATATTTTCCAGTTGCCACTGACAGCTAGTAGTTATTTCGACTGGATAGACACGGTAGAGCTTGGAATCAGACCTGCCATCGTTGGAGACAATACCATTGAGGGTAAGGCTGATATTTCGGCCAGAATTTAACGAGACTTCCCGTTCACTAAAACCGCCATAAATCACCGCAATGTTTTTAATATTTGTTGTTTGATTTATTTGATTTAGTGCAGTAGACATACAGAATTATATATAAAATTTGTTTACAGTTATTCTCCTCTCCTGCGGGAGAGGTTGGGTGAGGGTTTTTGTAGTGATAAAAGTTATTTTACGGTCTAATTTTTGGCTAATTGCTCTATCTCTAGTGCCAAGCCATACAAAACATCCTCGGACAATTGTTTACCCAAGAGTTGACAGCCTGTAGGTAATTTGACAGTTTCTTTGGTTTGAGGCTCAGTGGTATCACCGTTTAGAATATCCAAAATCCAATTGAGTTGCGACCAGTTATTGGCACGAAGCTCGGCTTGAGAAACCGTAACCACAGTATTATTTTTGGTATCAGCTTCAGATAAAATCCTGTTATCCAATTCTTTGGCTTCTACTTCATATAGTACATAATTTTCAACGCTTTGCGAGATGGTTTCTTTATAGGGTAATAATTTTTTGCAAGTAGCAATTTCTTTGACAAACACTAGGTTTTGAAGCCCTATTTCTTCCAAAGTTTCTCTTGCCCCTGCGTCCACAATACTTTCACCTTCTTCTATCATTCCCCCTGCCAAATACACACAGTTAGTGTCGTTATAAAACTCATTAGTTTCTTTTGGTTTTTTGAAACCCACAAACTGGTCTTGACCTTTGATTTTGATAATTGCTACCGACCTATGTCTGATTGGAGCTAGTGGCAAATCAGCTTTTTGGGTAACCGTAGTTTCGTCAAACACTTTTATGTCTAAATTATCTGCGTGTTCAAACAAACCTAGTGGAACTGCCAGCCCAGGGATTTTGATAGGATTGATGAGGCAGGTAAAAATATCAGACAAATACATCTTGATCGGATCTGCAGATTTTTCACCAATTTTAAACGGAAACTCAGGGCTTGTAGGCACCAACATCAAATCACATTGCTCAAAAGCCTTATCAAATTGCTCCATTGCCATCGCTCGTACTTTTTGAGATTGGTTATAATAGGCGTCGTAATAACCAGCGGATGAAGCGTAGCTACCAAGCATAATTCGGCGTTTGGTTTCCTGAGGGAAAAAGGTATTACGGTGGTCAAAATACATCTCTTCTTTGTTAGGTTTGGTATCTTCACCATAGTTTTGCTTGGCATATCGCACTCCATCCAGTCTTTGAAAATTGGACGACACTTCTACCGCACAAGTCATATAGTAAATCGCCAAAGCGTCCTTGACCACAGGCAAATCAAGACTCACAAATTTATGACCAATATCAGTTAGTTTTTGGATAATGCTGGTCATAGCTCCACGAATAGTAGGGTCAATTCCATCAATATAAAATTCTTTAGGCAGACCAATTGTTAGTGGTTTAGAGGTTTGCTTGAGGCTAGTTAGTCGTTTGGTTTTTTTATCGTCAAGGATTTTAGTCAACTTGACACTCAAATTTGAGCTATCAATACTAGTTTGATCTTTTGTATCTTTGCCCATCAATGCTCGGGTTATTAGAATATTGTCTTCTACCGTATTACTAAATCCGCCCACCTGATCAAGACTACTTGCCATAGGCTGAGTTCCCCACCGAGATACCAAACCATAGGTGGGTTTTAGCCCAACGAGATCAGTAAAACAAGCAGGTTGCCTGATAGATCCACCTGTATCCGTTCCTAATGAAAATACCACTTGACCACTAGCCACAGCACCAGCCGACCCAGAGCTACTGCCACCACAAATCCGAGTATTATCAAAAGGGTTACGAGTAACACCATAATCACTACTTTCGCCAGAACTACCCATCGCGTGAGCGTCCATATTACAAATTCCCACCATTATCGCTCCTGCTTTGGCAATGTTGAGGTATGCCGTGCTAGAATATGGAGCTTTGTAGCCATCCAAAATCTTGGAACCAGCATTAAAAACCTCACCTTCTACCTGAATAATTGCCTTATTACCAAACGGAATCCCAAATAGCGGTTGCTCCAACAAAATCTCTGCCAAAGGTTTAGACTTTAACAACTCATCTTGAGAAATGGCAATAGTAGTCGCAAATTCCTCGCAGGTCTTATAAAACGCCCGAATGGTTTTGTCGGTACTAGAAATACGATTGAGGAAAAACTTGGTTACTTGGGACGGCGTAGCTTTTTGGTCAGCATAGAGCTTGTGGATTTCTGAAATAGTTGGACGAGATGAAATGGTAAACATAATTTTGGGGTGTTGATGTTATTTAGTCTAGTACTTTAGGTTTTCTTGTACTTTTCCTTATACTATAAATTGTAGCTACAACTTACTTTTCTGTCAAATTCTATAGAATTATTCTCAAATTTGCTTAAAACAAAAAAATAGAGTACAATTGAAAAATAGGATGAGTATAAAATTTGTTTGCAATTAAATTAAAACATCAAAATATATTATTTTTACACCTACAATTTCAAAATAAACTAAGAAAATCACCCCACATCTCCCTATTAGGCAGTACTCACGAAGAGAGGGGGCGCACTAGGAGGTTGCGACAAACTTGACGGGGGTACTTCATTGTTTAAAAACAAAAAACATCACAATTTAAAAAATTACAAACAGGTTCTATAACAACTAATGACCAAATCAACTACTCTTAAATCTATCAAAATTATAAGTAAACAACTAATATGTCCAATAACTCCAACTCTATCAGATTATTTTTAGCGTTAATCCTAACAATAACCCCATTGTTAAGCCCAAGTATATCTGCGTTTGCTTTGACTCCTACACAAATTGCCGCCCAAATTGCCCAACAACCTGACCCAACCCCACCATCAGAGCCTGGATTTGGATCTGCCAATACAAACACAACCACTGACCCAAAATTAGTTTCTACACCCAATACAGTCAATCCAAACCCAACTATTCCAAATTCATCTGCTCCAGTAACCCTAAGCTCAGCAAACCAGCCAGCCAGCTCAAAAACAATCTCTCCAACCTCACCCTTGATCACTTCACCATTAACCACCTTGGCAAGT